>VMCW01000101.1 GCA_008081175.1 Flavobacteriaceae bacterium | reverse complement strand
GTTGTTCTTGAAGTGCAGCAGAAAGTCCCATAACTCGGGTACCTCCATAGCTTTCACCGATAAGATATTTTGGAGATTCCCATCGTTGTTTTCGAGAAACAAAAGTGTTCAGCCATTCTGCCAAATACTTTATGTCTTCATTGATTCCAAAAAACTGTTTGCGATCTGCCATCTTTCCGTTTACTTCTAATATTCTTGAGTAAGCTGTGTTTACAGGGTTTATAAACACAATATCAGCGACATCTAAAATCGAATTCGGGTTGCTTTTAAAGCCATAGGGCTGAACAGGATACCCTTCTTCATCGATTTTTAAAATTTTTGGTCCCGTGTAAGCCAAGTGCATCCAAACTGAACCTGATCCCGGACCACCATTAAAAGAAAAAATAAGGGGTCGTTCTGTGCTGTTTTTGACATCTGTTCTTTTATAATAGGTATAAAAAAGTGTAGCTATTGGGTTGCCCTCAGTGTCCCAAACAGGTTGTGTGCCTGTATGGGCTTGATATTTTACGGTTGCTCCTTTAATGATTGTCGTGTGATTTGTAACGACTATTGTGTCAACAGGAATTTCTCTTTTTTGTGCATGAGCTATGAAAGTGAAACAAAAGCTCAATAGGTAAATCGTTTTTCTCATTTGTTTAAATAATGTAAGGGAAAATTTTTTTCATTAAAGAAAAACATTCCCAATTAGTAAATCAGGAAGTAAAGTACAAAAAAACCTCCTTTAATAAGAGGAGGTTTTTTTAAAATGTAATAAACAGAATATTTAGTTGACTTGTATCATCGCACTTCGGTTTATGCTAACACTTCTGTTTTGTGCTCTTCCTGAGGTAGTTGTATTTGAGTCAACCGGTTTGTTTTCTCCAAAACCAATGGTAGTTAGTCTGTTTTCAGAAATGCCCTGATCTACCAAATAAGTTTTTACAGCAGAGGCGCGTTTTTCTGATAGAGTTTGATTATAGGCTTCACTACCATCACTAGAGGCGCGTCCTTCTATTGTAATTCCTGCATCGGGATATTGATTAAGCAGAGCTGTAACTTTTTCTAGTATTGCCATATCATTTTTATCGAGTTTGCTACTGCTTGCAGCGAAAAGAATTCTATTCTCATCACTATTGATAAAATCAATCAAATCTGTAGGCTCATCTGGACAACCATTGCTTTTTACAGTACCAACGATATCGGGACATTTATCGTCTTTGTCAGGCACACCATCATTATCTCTATCAGCCCAAGGACAACCGCTATTTTCTGCTGGTCCAGCTGTGTTTGGACAACGATCAACATTGTCTCCAACGCCATCACCATCGCTATCTGGGCAGCCGTTCATTTCTGCTGTTCCAGCTTTATTTGGGCAAGCGTCATCTACATCTGCAATTCCGTCACCATCAGTGTCTGGACAACCATTGAGTTCAATAGTTCCCGCTTCTTCTGGACAGCGGTCTTTAGTGTCAGGGATTCCGTCACCGTCGGTATCAGGACATCCGTTAAATTCTTTTAATCCAGGAACATCCGGACATTCGTCATTTTTATCAGATATACCATCGCCGTCAGCATCTCCAGCACCAAAATGGTAGCTTAGACCTACGATGTGTTGTAAATGGTTATAAGTATCGTTAGTCTCACCGGTACCTCTGTATGAAGTACTTAAGTTTACATTAAACTGATCGTTTAGGGGGATATTAACTCCTACTCCTCCAAAGATGGTTCTTCCGCTTTCTGTAGAGGGGAAAGCACCCTCTTTGTCTTTACCGTCAGCAAAACGGCTTAATCCATAACCTCCAAATAGGTAGGGAATAACATTTTCTTCACTTAGGTTATATCTCAAGACTCCGTCTAGGTAAGAATAATCTAAATCAACATTATCTTGTGGTTTTGCATTTCCTAGTCCATAACGAACTCCAACAGAAAATCCAGAGGTGATATAACGAGAAAGACTGAGTGCAGGTGCACCAAAATTAATTCCAGAATCAACATTGTCACCTTGTAGGTTAATAAGGTCGGCTCCAACTGCAATTGCCCAAGGGTTTTCACTAGTCTGAGCGCTGAGTTGAAAGCTGATGCTTACTACGGCAGCGAAAAATAAGGGTTTTAAAAGTTTCATTGTGGCATTTTTAATTAAACAAATATAACATAATTAAAGATAATGTTTAACTTTAAATTCTTTAAAAATAAAGTAAAAGATAATCTGAGAAATTTTTTTAGTTACTCAGTTAATATACAAAATTTATGAATTACTTAAAAACATTTTTTTTTACTCTAATTTCATTGACGATTTTAATTCAGTGTCAATCCGAAAGCTCTTCGGATAAGGATTGGTTAATTTTATTTGACGGCAGCTCGTTGGAAGGGTGGCGAGCCTACAATGGGGCTGAAATGCCGCCAGGTTGGGAGATTATAGATAATGTGTTGACTTTTAAAACTGAACAAATTCTAGAGCAGGACTACGATTACAAAGGAAGTAGGGACATTATCTATGGAGCAGAAATGTTTGATGAATTTGAATTGTATGTAGAATGGAAAATACCTGTTGGTGGCAATAGTGGTATTTTTTATCACATACAAGAGGGTTATGGAGGTCCCCCAGAAGTAGCTCCTGAATACCAGCTAATAGATGATGAAAACTACGCTTCCCTTCATGATCTTGTGGCCTACAACACCAGTGTAGGATTCGAAAACCCTTCAGAGCTTCATCCACTCCAACAAACCGCCTCAGACTATGCGATGTATGCTGCTGATCCCGAATTGAAAACGCTATATCCTGCTGGTCAGTGGAATAGCTCACGTATTCTATTTACCAAAGAACGAGCTGAATACTGGTTAAATGGTAAAAAAGTAGTGTCTTTTGTTCCATGGTCTGAAGACTGGTATCAAAAGAAAAATTCTGGAAAATGGGATAATACACCAGATTATGGTAAATTTAAAACAGGATATATAGGATTTCAAGACCACGGGAGTGATTTGTGGTTTAGGAACATTAAAATTAAAAAACTATCAACCAAATAAAAATGAAAAAAAGAGACTTTTTAAAAACTTCAGCCGCCTTAGCATCAACAGCATTACTACCTTCCTCTGCATGGGCTTTTGGCTCAGCATCAAACCGTTTACGTACCGCTCATATCGGAGTAGGAGGTATGGGAGCAGCAGATTTAGGTTCTATAGCCTCTCACCAGTCAGTTGACGTGGTTGCTTTATGTGATGTAGACGCAACAAATCTCGAAGCTGCAAATAAGTTATATCCAAAGGCAAAAGTATACAAAGACTATAGAGTCATGTTGAATGAAATGGCATCAGAGATTGATGCAGTTGTAGTTTCAACACCTGATCATACGCACGCGCCCGCTTCACTAATGGCAATGGAAATGAACAAACCCGTTTATTGCCAAAAACCATTGACTCATTTTGTTTCCGAAGCTAGAGCAATGAGAAAAATTGCTGAAGAAAAGAACTTGATTACACAAATGGGGATTCAAGTACACTCTTTTTACGATTATAAATTAGCAACAGTTTTAATTCAATCGGGAATCATAGGCAAGGTACATACTGTACGTGCATGGTCACCAAAAAATTGGGGATACGATGGACCAGCACCAGAGGGAAAAGATTCTATTCCAGAAACCCTTGATTGGAATTTATGGTTAGGAACTTCACCTGAACGTCCTTTTAAAAAAACGTACTACCATCCCGGTAACTGGCGAAAATTGGTTGACTATGGTTGTGGTACTTTAGGTGATATGGGTGTCCACATATTTGACACCCCTTATAACGCACTAGCATTAGACGTGCCTTTGACCATCAAAAATAAATGCAGAAAACCAAATGGTTACGGATTTCCAGAAAATAATAGCGTTACCTATACTTTCCCTGGAACAGCATATACTGCAGAGACATTGACGTGGATTTGGTCTGATGGACGAGGTGCTCCTGCACCCCACAAGGATTTAAAATTGCCGAATAAAGACAAACTTCCCTTACAGGGAGCTATGTTTATAGGTGAAAAGGGGCGCTTGTTGTTGCCTCACTTTATGGAGCGACCAAGACATATAGTAAATGGTGAATATCAAGAGATAGACATCAAAAAATATGATCCGAACAATGCACTTGGCAACACAGAAAACGATTATGAACGAGATGCTCCTAAACACTACCATCAGTTTGTAGATGCTTGTTTAGGCAAAGATCAAGTATCAGCACCTTTTTCTTATGCTTCTCGACTAACAGAGACCATACTTTTAGGGGTTATTGCAGGTCGTTTTCCAAATAAAACGCTGCATTGGGATAACGCAAACGCACGATTCAAAGAAGAGGAAGCAAATGCCTTTTTGAGTGGTAACTACCGAGATTTTTAAATTAACAGCTAATTAAAAGGAGTTTGTGATTATTACTTTTCAGTGGAATTGTCCAGTAGATGGTAAATACTTGTATTTGGACCTTCTTAGCATGTATGAAAAGTTTTGGATGAACTATAATTTTTACCTTTGAATATGAAAAAAGTGGTCACTTTTGGTGAAATCATGTTGCGATTGTCTCCACCAGATTACTTGCGTTTTTCACAAGCGCATAGTTTTGATGTAACCTATGGCGGTGGAGAATCGAATGTAGCCATTTCACTTGCTAATTATGGTATTCCAGTAGCGTTTGTAACACGTCTTCCAAAAAATGACCTAGGTCAATGTGCGCTTAGAGAGCTACGCAAAAACAATGTTGAAACTCAATTTATTATTGAAGGTGGCAACCGATTGGGAATTTATTTTCTAGAAAGAGGAGCTGTGAATCGCGGTAGTAAGGTGCTTTACGATCGTACAAATTCTGCTATGTCGGAAATACAGCCTGGAATGGTAGACTGGAGTGAGGTGTTTAAAGATGCGCGTTGGTTTCACTGGACGGGTATTACCCCTGCCATTTCTCAAAGTGCTGCCGATGCTTGCCTCGAAGCAGTGAAAACTGCAAGCACCATGGGGCTTAC
>VMCW01000210.1 GCA_008081175.1 Flavobacteriaceae bacterium | reverse complement strand
ATTCCAATGGAAATGAACCTTCCAACAATCCGATTAAACAAATAGATTAGAAAAATCACTTTGTACACTTTTGTTTGTGGTTTTTTATAGACAAAGCCCAATAAAAGTTCTAAAAAAATTAGGAATGGAATAATAGGAACAATTAGAGCAACAATACCTTCATAGGTTAAAAAAAGACTGTAGTCCTTTTGCTGTATAAGTTCAATAAATTGATTGACCCCAAAAAAACCAACGATTTCATTCCAAAGTGACTTGAGTACAGACATGGATACTAATTTTAAAATAAAAATATAGGAATTATTTAAACTTTAAAGGGGATTTCTTGTCAATAAATTGTGCTATAAGGTATTCATATACATAAAGCTCTCAAATAGGTTAATTCAAAATATTGTTATAGCTTCGCAAAAAATTGTTAAACAAAATCTCAGATTGTGGCTATTAAACACTTTGGCTAGGTCAAAGTGTTTTAGATTATACCTAAAAATCAGAGAAAAAGCACTTTATTTTTAAACAAATGTCTAAGTATTCCTCCCTAAAAAGTGTAAGAAAATGGATTCTATTGGTATTAGGATTTGTTCTCATCATACTTTCAATTCAAATCTCAAAGAAAATCATCGACAGCAATCCTCCACCGAGAAGAAAAGCCGAAAACACGCTAAAGGAAGTTTATACTCTTCAAGTAAAAAACGGTCCCTACCAGGTTCAAATTCCATCGAATGGGGTTTTGAGAGCGTATAAAAGAATACAGATTACTGCACGAGTACAGGGGGTAATGCAAACCATACAACCGCTTTTTAAATCGGGACAACAATACAGCGCGGGTCAAACACTAGCCAAAATAGAAGCTTCAGAATTTCGTGCAAATGTCATAGCACAACGTGCAGCTTTATACAATCAAATAACCTCTGTTTTACCAGATCTTCAGTTGGACTTTCCAGAGGTCTATTCCCAATGGAGCAATTATCTCAAGAGCTTTGATTTGGAACAACCTACTCCTCAATTGCCTGATATGGCTGAAAATGTTCGTCTTTTTGTATCGGGTAGGGGAATCATCTCTTCTTTTTACGCCCTTCAAAACTTGGAGCAGACCCTGACTTTTTATCAAATTAAAGCTCCATTCAGTGGAGTATTAGTCAGTGCGAATGCCACAGAGGGATCTCTTATCCGCCCAGGACAAGAGCTGGGAGAATTCATAGCTCCTGGAGATTATGAACTAATGGTAGCACTTCCCAAATCCTATATTAATAATATTGGTACTGGCGTGTCTGTAGCTTTGAGGTCTATAGATACAAATCAAAAATATACAGGAGTTGTAAGCAGAATAAATGCAAAAGTAAATAGTCAAACCCAAGCGGTAGAGGTTTATATACGTGTAAAAGATCCAGCCCTAAAAGAAGGCATGTTCATGGAAGCCGCTATTGATGCACTTGCTTTTGAAGATGTTTTTGCCGTAGAACGTGGATTGCTCAACGGTTCAGAACAACTCTATGTGGTAGAAAACAACAAATTGGTTTTACGCAAAGTAACTCCAATCCATTTCACAGAAACCTTAGCAATTATTAGAGGGTTAAAGGACGGTGAAGAACTCATTGCTCAACCTTTGATAGGAGCATATACGGGTATGGAGATTAAGACTGTTCCTTTTCAGCAAAACAATTAAGGCAGTACAATGAAAAAAATAATCAACTATTTTATTCGCTATCACGTTGCGGTAAACATCATCATCATTGCTTTTTTACTGTTTGGTACGCTAGGTGTAAAATCTCTTAAATCCTCTTTTTTCCCACTTACAGAATCTCATATTGTTCAAATTGCTGTAACGTATCCTGGAGCTTCTCCAGCAGAAATTGAAGAGGGTGTAATTCTTAAAATCGAAGACAATCTAAAAGGACTGGTGGGCGTAGAACGAGTGACTTCTGTTTCCAGAGAAAATTCAGGTTCGATTACCGTTGAGGTAGAAAAAGAATTGGACATCAATTTTATGCTTTTGGAGGTCAAAAATGCGGTAGATCGTGTGCCTAGTTACCCTACAGGTATGGAACCTCTTGTGGTTTCGAAACAAGAACCTGTTCGCTCTACGATAAATTTTGCACTTACTGCAGAAAACACTACACTTTTGGAGCTTAAGAAAATAGGAAGACAAGTAGAAAATGACTTAAGAGCTCTTCCAGGGATCTCTCAGATTAATGTAACGGGCTATCCAGATGAAGAAATTGAAATTGCCGTAGATGAAAATAAGTTATTGGCCTATGGGCTCAGTTTTGCCTCCGTTGCTCAGGCGGTTTCCAGATCAAATATTATCGTTACAGGTGGACGTGTTAAAACCAATGCTGAAGAATTTTTGATTCGAGCGAACAACAAGTTTTACTATGCAGATGAATTGGCAAATATAGAGGTAGTATCCTTAGCAGACGGTACACAAATTTTACTTAAAGATGTAGCTCTTATTCAAGACCGTTTTTCAGAAACTCCAAACAGAAGTTTTCTTGAAGACGATGTATTAGTAAATATTAGTGTCAACTCTACAAATTCTGAGGACGTTATCTCTTCTGCAGAGGCCGTTCGTAATTATATCGATACATTCAATAGAGAAAACAACTACGCTCAGTTGGAAATTTTAAACGATGCTTCCGTAACACTGACGGAAAGAAATAAGCTCTTGATAGAGAATATACTTCAAGGAATGTTGTTGGTCCTTCTTTTCTTATCTCTCTTTTTAAACTCGAGATTGGCGTTTTGGGTGGCTTTTGGTTTGCCGGTTTCTTTCCTCGGAATGTTCATTTTTGCGCCAATGTTTGACGTGACCATCAATGTGCTCTCTACTTTTGGAATGATCATCGTAATTGGTATTTTGGTTGATGATGGTATCGTTATAGCAGAAAACATTTACCAGCATTATGAAAAAGGAAAAACACCTTACCGAGCTGCAGTAGATGGGGTACTTGAGGTGATTCCACCAGTGGTTTCAGCAATCATCACTACAATTCTTGCTTTTGCACTCTTTTTGTTTTTAGACGGAAGGATTGGTGAATTTTTTGGTGAAGTGTCTGTAGTTGTCATGTTGACACTTCTCGTATCACTGATAGAAGCATTGGTAATCTTGCCGGCTCATTTAGCCCATTCAAAAGCTTTGATCAGAAATAAAAAAGAACCGCAAACACTTGTGGCTAAAATTTTTGCAAAACTTAGAGAGTTTAATCGCATTGGAGATCGATTTATGAAATCGTTACGAGATAAGATCTATACTCCTGTTTTAATTTTTTCTTTAAACAATCGATTTTTAGTCATTTCTGTTTTTCTGGCCATGCTTATATTGACTGGAGGTTCTTTTGGAGGTGGAATAATTAGAACGTCTTTTTTCCCAACGATTGCATCCGACCGAATTTCGATTGAATTGGTCATGCCTAATGGAACGAATGAACGAATCACGGATTCCATAATTACGCATATTGAAAAAACCTCAAAATTAGTCAATGAAGAATTTTCAGAACAATACCTCAAAGGGACAGGGAAAAAATTATTTGTCAATACAATCAAAACACTTGGTAATGGGGCTTCAAGGGCAAATTTGACGATCAATCTACTACCTGGAGAGCAGCGTCCAGACGTCATTCGTGCAAGCATGGTTTCTACCCGGATTTCAGAATTGGTAGGGCAGGTGATAGGGGTTGAAAGTATAGTATACGGATCAGGAGCAAATTTTGGAGGAAAACCTGTATCTGTGTCGCTTTTGTCTAATAATATAAAAGAGTTAAAACAAGCCAAAACAGAACTTAAAGAGGCTTTAAATTCTAATGCTCTTTTGAAAGACATAGAGGACAATGACCCTGCTGGAATTAAAGAAATCACCTTAAAATTAAAAGACAATGCGTATGCTTTAGGCTTGGATTTGCAGTATGTAATGAGCCGCGTACGCGCAGGGTTTTTCGGTGTTCAAGCACAACGCTTTCAGCGTGGACAAGACGAGATACGGGTGTGGGTGCGCTACAAAAAAGCAGACCGTTCATCCATTACCCAATTGGAAGATATGAAAATTGACCTACCCAATGGAAACTTGGTAGCATTGAAAGAAGTAGCTACTTATACCATTAAAAGAGGGGATGTGTTGATCAACCATTTGGACGGGAGAAGAGAAATCCAAGTTTCCGCAGACCTTAAAGACGCAGAAGAAACCTCAGGTACAGATGTGATGAATGACATCAGAACCAATATTATGCCTAAAATACAAGAACGACATCCTTCAGTAAGTGCTTCTTATGAAGGACAAAACCGAGAGGCGTTTAAATTGATCAACTCACTTTCCTCAGCAGGTATCCCCATACTCATTCTGATTTATATGACTATTGCATTTACATTCCGCAGTTTTTCACAGCCTGTATTGTTATTTTTATTAATACCTATTAGCCTTACCGGAGTGGCATGGGGTCATTGGATTCATGGATTTCCTGTCAATATACTTTCCTTACTAGGTGTTATTGCTCTTATTGGTATTATGGTAAACGACGGTCTGGTTCTCATAGGAAAATTTAATAATAACCTCAAAGAAGGATTCACTTTTAATGAAGGATTGATTGACGCTGGCAAATCCCGATTTAGAGCCATCTTTTTAACTTCAGCAACAACTGTAGCAGGTCTGACTCCTCTTATTTTAGAAAAAAGCAGACAGGCACAGTTTCTTAAGCCAATGGCAATATCTGTTTCTTATGGAATTGCTTTTGCAACCTTGTTGACACTGGTGATGCTCCCCATTTTCCTGTCGTTAAACAATCAAGTAAAAGTAATTTTTAAATGGATTGTTTCTGGAGAGTTTCCCGATCAAGAAACGGTAGAAAGAGCCGTTATTGAAAAAGTAGAGGAGGAAAAAAGGAAACAATTAGAGGAACCAAAAAAGAACAAAGCATGAGAATAATTCAAAAAACTATACTTTATCTATTTTGTGTTTTAGGGTCTTTACAGGCGCAAGAAAAACTCACCAAAGAGGAAGCGTTGGCCTTGGCATTGGAGCAA
>VMCW01000160.1 GCA_008081175.1 Flavobacteriaceae bacterium | reverse complement strand
GTGGCTTTTCTCACAGAATGGTCATTCTATCGACCCACAGTTCAGTCTACCCCAGTGGCAGGGATTTCTTTTAGTCCTTTTAAGTGGTCTCGGCTGGATTTTTCATTCAGGCATACTCCAAAGTACAAAAATCCTGATTAGAAGCAATTCGGTACTGATCCTACTCTTACTATTTATTGTAGGGCATCTAGGGGGAAGCCTGACACATGGTGAAAACTATTTGTATGAACATGCCCCAGACCCTATCAAGAAAGTTTTTGTTTCTAAGACAAAAGCGCCCTTGGTAAAAACCCCTGTTGATTCTGTTCAGGTTTACGAACAGCTGATTTTTCCTCTATTTGAAGCCAAATGTGTTGCATGTCACAATCAAGAAATAAGCAGAGGAGGTCTTGTCATGTCTGAGGTCTCTGGTCTATTTAAAGGGGGGAAAAGCGGCGCGGCTATCGTCTCCAAGAATCTTGACAAAAGTCTCGCCTTTAATAGGGTGATTCGCACACAAGAAGACGAAAAATTCATGCCTCCTTCTGGTACACCTCTGAGTTATGAAGAAATTCAATTGTTAGAATGGTGGATTACCGCTGGAGCGCCTTTGGAAACTTCTCTTGCTGAACTTAAAGTCCCAAAGGGCATTCAAAAGCTCTTGTTGTCAAAATACGCACTGGACACTCGACCCAAACCATGGTTTGAAAAAGTAGAGCTCCCTTCTATTCCAGAAGAAAAACTACTCTTATTGGAACAAAACCAGTTCAGTTATAGAACCCTCTCTGCAACGAACAACTTACTTGACATTCGCTTTCTAGGCAATGAAATTTCTGAAAAAGAGCTCAGCGTATTAGAGCCAATTGCTCCTTACATAACATGGCTTAATTTGAGTAATTCAAAGTTGACTTCCGAAGCTTTTGAAACCATAAAAAAAATGGAGAATTTAACGCGCTTACAACTTCAACAAAATCCTATTAATACATTCCAGCTCTCCCCTTTAACTTCACTAGAACACTTGGAAATTCTCAATCTACACAGCACACAGGTAGATGACGGAGTGTTTGACCTTGTTCGGGCTTTGGGCAGTTTGAAAAAAGTGTATTTATGGAATACTCGAGTTACACGAAGGCAATTAGAAAATCAAAAATCCCTTTTTCAAACAACAGAGCTTGTAGGCCTTTTAGAATAAACTTGTCTTTACCTCAGAAGGGGTTGCTAGTTGTCTTAAGTATAGAATATTACCAAACTGTTTTCGGTCCTCTTTCATTTTTAAAACCACCTCTGAAGGATACTGACTTTGATGACATAACAGGGCTTGATATGCTTGGTCATATTGTTGTGATGTAAATGGAATTTGAACAGTTAAAAATCGTTTTTCTTGCCCCCTTAGGGTTTTTGTGCGCTCTGTAGGAAGTAAATCGCTAGGAGTAGCAAAATAGTACAGGTCTACAGGCTTCTCAAATGGGGTCGAAAGATAAACCTGTGTTGCAGATGCCCCAACTAAACGATGGTCCATATGAGTAGTAACACCATCTGGTCCCCAGGTGATAATGGCATCCGGTTGTTCTTTTAAAACAATTTCTTTTAACTCCAGTATCAAACTTTGAGCGTGAGGTACGTGGCCATCAAAGCCTTCAGCAGCTTTCAACTGATCGTGATAATTTAAGTGAATTAACTTAACACCCAGTACCTCAGCTGCACAACGCATTTCTTGTCTTCGTAGGGAGGCGAGTTCATCTCCTGCGACGTAATCCGTATATTGGTTAACCCCCAATCGACCGTCTGTAGCAATTACAAGAGTAACCTCAACGCCCTCTTGTAGGGATTTAACCAACAAAGGAGCTACAGATTGTTCGTCATCTGGATGAGCAAAAATGGCCAGTAATTTTTTTGGTGTTTCTTGTGCGTTTAGTAGTGCTAGGGGCAAACAAAAAATGAGGATCTTGAGAATTGAATGTATCATGACGGACTATTGATTTAAAATACTTAAATTTAATATTCAATGTACTAAAATTATGCAAGTTTATAGGCTCTTTAAAACCCGTATTTATTTATTTATTGTTTTGTTATGGTTTCCATTAAATGGAATTGGTCAACAACAATCCAAACAAAAGATATTAAAGCTCGCCATCATCGGTTTGGTTCACGATCATGTCAATTGGATTTTTAATCGAGATCAACAGGATGTTCAAGTTGTTGGGATTGTGGAGACCAACAAGGAAGCTATTTCAAGATACCAAAAGCGCTATTCGTTGCCAGATGCACTTTTTTTTGACAGTTATGACTCTCTGTTAAAGTCCGTCAAGCCTGATGCTGTTTCTGCTTTCAATGAAACTAAAGAACACTTGGATGTCGTTCGTTTTTTTGCCCCTAAAAACATCCCAATAATGGTAGAAAAACCTTTGGCAACTACCTATGAAGAGGCCGAAGAAATGGCTTCATTAGCCAAACAACACAAAATTCCCTTGTTGGTTAACTATGAAACTTCATGGTATGAAAGCACCTATGAAGCCAAGGAGCTGATCGATCAAAAACGCTTTGGTAAATTGACAAAAATGGTCTTTAATACGGGTCATCCTGGCCCACAAGAAATAGGCTGTACACCAGAGTTTCTGAATTGGCTCACCGACCCTGTTTTGAACGGAGGAGGAGCCTTAACGGACTTCGGATGTTATGGAGCCAATCTAGCCACCTGGTTATTGAACGGCGCCACGCCTCTCAAAGTGAGTTGTGTAGCTAAACAAACCAAGCCCGATCGCTATCCCTATGTAGATGATGATACCACAATCGTTTTGGAATATCCTGATCAACAGGTCCTTATTCAAGCCTCTTGGAATTGGTCACATAACAGAAAAGATATGCAGCTTTATGGTACTAATGGCTTTGTAGATTGTCAGAATGCTACTCAAATGCGTTTGATGGAAAAAGAAGCAGAAGGTACAAAAACACATGTCCCCAAAGATATTGCTCTGCATCAAAAAGATCCCTTCCGACTGCTGTATGAAGTGGTACTAGAAAACAGAAAATTAGAACCTTTTTCACTTTACAGTCTAGAAAATAACTTAATCGTTTCTAAAATTTTAAGCCTCGCTAAAAAAGCGGCTGTCACTGAAACCACTCAGGTTTGGTGAGGAACTTTAGGATTTCTTATTGATCGATTCTTCTGGCTTGAGATTTTGTGATTTTTATAACTTTAGTTTGTGGGAAGAATTATTATTGTTATGGGAGTAAGTGGTAGTGGGAAAAGCACTTTAGGTGAGGCGCTTAGTAAAACCCTAAATGTGCCTTTTATTGAAGGAGACGACTATCATTCCCAAAAAAACATTGAAAAGATGCAAAAAGAAGTCCCTCTCACGGACAAAGACAGAATCCCTTGGTTGAACCGTATTTCCAAAGAACTTGAAAAACACCAAGTCATAGGCGCTGTTCTAGCCTGTTCTGCCTTAAAAGAAACGTATCGCTCCAGGCTAGTTCATCTGTTAAAAACTCCCCCTTTATGGGTGTACCTAAAGTGTGAAAAAGCCCTTTTGGAATCCAGAATAAAAAAGCGAAAACACTTCATGCCTTTGGGCTTACTTCAAAGTCAATTTGATACTTTAGAGGAACCTAAAGATGCCCTTTGGCTAAAAGGTAATTTACCCGTTTTAGAAATGGTCGAGCAGATAAAAAAACAATGGCATGGCAAATAAAAAAGCGTGGGGCATAGCCGGTATGGGTGTAATGGGAACTGCATTAAGTCGAAACTTTGCTTCTTGCGGAATTGAATTGGCTTTGTTCAATCGTTATGTTGAAGGCTCCGAAGAGCAAGTGGCCTCTAAGCGTACACAGCAATATTCCGAATTACAATCGGCAGAAGGCTTCGAATCTTTATCTGCTTTTATCTCTGCATTGGAACTCCCCAGGAAAATTCTTCTTATGCTTCCTGCAGGAGCAGCCCTCGATCAGTTTTTAGAGGATCTAATTCCCTTATTGTCTCCTGGTGACCTTCTGATTGACGGTGGAAATTCACATTTTCTCGATACGGAAAAAAGAGCAAAAATGCTGAAGGCAAAAAAGATTTTATTTTTAGGAATGGGTGTTTCAGGGGGTGAAAAAGGCGCTTTAGAAGGGCCTTCTCTAATGTTGGGGGGAGATGCAAAAGCTTACGAACGAGTGGTTGAAGACCTCAGTGCTGTTGCCGCAAAAGACTCGAAGGGAAGAGCCTGTTGTGGCTATCTAGGAGAAGGTGGTGCAGGACATTTTGTTAAGATGGTACACAACGGAATTGAGTATGCAGAAATGCAGCTTTTAGCAGAAATTGTTGAGCTGTTTCACAGCAATCCCAACACAAACTGGGTTGAGATACAAAAAGAATTAGAAAATTGGCAAAAAGGAGAAAACCAGAGTTATCTACTGGGAATTACTTCTACAATCATGACCTATAAAGATGCTGAAGGTCCTTTTATTGATAACATAGAAGACCGTGTTTCCAGCAAAGGAACAGGAGCTTGGGCCACAGCTATAGGTGCTGAATTAGGCGCCTCCAACAGTCTTATGGCCGCAGCGCTTCATGCCCGTTTTATTTCTTTATCTCAAAGGGAAAGAAAAAAGAACGCGAGCCTGTTTATTCAGGAAAAAAAAGAAAGTGAACTTTCCAGTGAATCCCTAAAAAGAACCTATGCTGTGTGTCGTTGGATCAACCATCATCAAGGGTTTGAAATGCTGCTACACGCTCAAAAAATATACGGGTGGCATTTTAAATTGGATGCGGTTGCTCAGTTGTGGTCAGAGGGGTGTATAATCAAATCCCAACTGATGGAAATACTCGCAGAGGCCTTTCAAACTCAGAATTCAATTTTTGAGATGGCACTCTTTAAGAACGGTTTGGAATCAGATCTGGACGCTTGGGGACAAACCTTAAAATATGCAGTCGATCGGGGGGTTCCAGTACACTGTATTCAAACTGCTTGGAATTATTGGCTGTCAATCACCCAGCCCCGAGGTAGTGGGGCACTCCTACAAGCCCAGCGGGATTATTTTGGTGCACACGGTTTTGA
>VMCW01000147.1 GCA_008081175.1 Flavobacteriaceae bacterium | reverse complement strand
CATCTACAAAATATGATCCCTCTTGAACATGGGTAATTTCTGTGACCCATTTTGTTGGAATTCCAAAAACTGGTGTCACTATATACTGAATGATTTGACCTGCATACATTCGCTCTGCTGCACCACTTAGGATTTCAAAACCCATATAATCTGGTGTAATTGTTTTCAAGTTTTTGGGGTCCGATAAAAAATCCCATGCTTCCTTTTGTGAAATAGGTAGATTCTGAATCGTTTCTAACCGATAAATTTTCATAGCGGAATTTTTTCAAATTTACAAAATGTTTAACTATTTTAGTCTTTTATTAAACATAAATTATTTTTAGTTATTAACTTTAAAATTCTTTAATAGATTTAAAAAAGAAAAAAATTAACTTTGACAAACACTAAAACCCAAATTATGAGAACGTTATGTCTTATTCTTTTTTTTATGAGCACTTTAATTTCAGCTCAAATTCAAACGCCACAACCCAGTCCAAGTTCTGAGTTACTTCAAACGGTAGGCTTGACCGAAGTAAAAGTATCTTACTCTAGGCCAGCCCTGAGGGGACGAAAAATTTTTGGTGACCTTGTTCCCTTCGGTGAGTTGTGGAGGGCAGGAGCTAATAAAAACACCACACTAATGTTTAGTGATCCGGTAAAGGTTGGAGGTAAGCCTCTTGAGGCAGGTACCTATGCGCTTTACATTCGTCCTGGAGCAAAATTGTGGGAATTATTTTTTTATACAGAAACCGAAAATTGGGGAATACCACAAAATTGGGATGCTAATGCAATTGCAACTGTCGTTGAGCTACCCACAGAACAATTAACAGAAAAGGTAGAATCCTTTACAATAAGCATAGACAATCTAAATAACGAAGGAGCAAATATTACGATCCGCTGGGAACAAACGCAAGTGAGTTTAGCACTAGAAGTACCTACAGATTCAAAAACAATGGCTTCTATTGAAAAGACAATGAATGCTTCTCCTAAGGCTGGAGACATGTATCAAGCAGCTGTCTATTACAGGGAGAGCGGTAGAGACTTACAAAAAGCAAAAGCTTGGATTTCAAAAGCTATTGAACTAGATCCTGACAAATACTGGATGTACAGACAACAAGCTCTTATTCTCGGGGAACTCAATGAAAAAGATGCTGCTATCAATGCTGCAAAAACATCCCTAGAATTAGCCATAAAAGCAGGTAATCAAGATTATGTAAGACTCAACGAAAAGTCCATAGCCGAATGGTCTAAATAATTTTAAGCCACCTTCGGGTGGTTTTTTTTATTTTTAGACTTATACCAAACATTGAGTACCAAACCAAAAATAACCAAGAAAGTACCCAGTAATTGGTAGAAGCCGTAAGACTCCTTGAGAACCAAAATACCAAAACCAAGGGTAAAAAGGACTTCAACATATTTGAAAGGAGCAACCATATGAGCTTCTGCATTTTGAAAAGCTTTGGTCATAAACAACTGACCAAAAAATCCAAAAACCCCCATACTAGAAAGCAATAGAAAATCATTTAAACTAGGCTGAGTCCAAAAAAACAAACTCCCTATCCCTCCAACTACTGTGGCTATCAACATAAAATAATGGACTACTACAACAGGATGTTCACGCGTCCCTATTTTTGAAATTAAAATGTATACTATAGCTGAAAAAAAAGCAGCTAGTAGTACAAGAAAAACTCCGAAATTTGATCCAGATGGATCATAACTTTTAATCAAAAACACCCCTAAAAAAGCCATTACAAAAAAGAGCCATTGAAGTGGTTTGATTACCTCAGAAAGAAAAAAAACAGCTAAGATTCCTGCAAATATTGGAGAGACATAACGCAGGGTTACCGCACTGCCTATTGAGATGTAATGCACTCCCCAAAAAAACAAGAGCATAGAGGTGACTCCTACTATTCCCCTGTAGATCAGAAGCTTTTTATGAGTTCCCCATTGTGGAATTCGATTTGATTTTAGAAAAAAATATGTGATGAGCAAAGAACCTAAAGACCTAAAAAAAACAAGCTGAAAGGTAGAGTAGATAACCAAGTACTTTAACAAAGCATTCATAAATGCAAAAGAAAAAGTACTCAGCAGCATGTAAATAATGGCTTTTTTAAATGTAGTATTCACCCCTTATTTTTTACAAAGATGGGAATTGGAAATGGTTTTCCCTATCGTATTTGCTAAAAGAAAATAAATGCTATCTTCGATTGAAGTAAAACGTTCTTTTTGTTCGAAACCAATCTATATCACTTTTTTATTGCTGCATTTTGCACTTTTCTTTTAGGGCTTTCCAAATCAGGGATTAAAGGTATAGCAGCACTCATAGTCACAGGATTTGCCTTAGTTTATGGAGCCAAAGAATCAACAGGTATTTTGATGCCTCTACTCCTAGTAGGAGATGTTTTTGCTATCACCTATTACAAACGTCACGTCCAATGGAGCTACATAGTAAGACTCCTTCCATGGATGGTTTTTGGAGTCTTAATTGGTGTTTTTGGAGGTGCTTTCATTTCTGAAGATTTATTCAAATATGGTATGGCAGGAATCATTCTTTTTAGTGTGGGATTGATGTACTATTGGGAAAACAAAAAAAACAAAAAAGTTCCAACACACTGGAGTTTTGCTAGCTCTATGGGAATTATGGCTGGCTTTACTACTATGGTAGGCAACCTAGCAGGTGCTTTTTCAAACATTTACTTTTTGGCAATGCGACTTCCCAAAAATGAATTTATTGGGACTGCAGCTTGGCTCTTTTTTTTAATCAATTCATTTAAAGTTCCTTTTCACATCTGGTCCTGGGGCACTATAAATAGTCAATCGATTTTAAAGAGCTTGGAATTGGTTCCTTTTATTCTCATTGGGCTTTTTTCAGGGGTCTATTTGGTTAAAAAAATAAATGATGCTAGCTACAGAAAACTCATCCTTTTTTTTACTGCCCTGGGGGGTGTGGCAATATTGTTTAACTAGTCTTTACTTTTTGAACAAATTTTTTAATAACCTCTGTATTACTTTCTCTTAATGGTTGATTTAAAAAAGATAAAGATTGATTTACCCCATCAGGAAGAACCAAGGGAGAACATTCTCTTGATCCTGACAAATGAATTGCTTTAAACTCAGCCTGTTTAAACATCAAACAGTTTTCAATACTTACCCCACTTCCAGGCATAATTGTAATATGCTGACCGTATTGGGTATTCCATTTATTGAGATTTTCAAAACCCTCCTCTGCCTTTTCGAATTGTCCTGAGGTAAGCACACAATCAAACCCTAAATCAATCAATTGTTCCAATGCCTGTTCTGGCTCTACTAGAACATCAAAAGCACGGTGAAAAGTACAATACATCTCCCCTGCTAGTTCTTTCCATTTTTTTAATAGAGAATAATCTAATTTAAACTCTGTATTGTGAGCACCTAATACAACCCCGCTACACCCCGCATCAGCGGCAAACTGTATGTTGCTTTCAATGATTTTAATTTCCTCTTTTGAAAAGTAAAAATGTCCTTGACGAGGACGTATCAAACAATGAATAGGTAAACTGTTTAACCCTACAGCCTCTTTAATAAAACCTGCAGAAGGAGTGAGTCCTCCAACTTCTAAAGCACTGCATAATTCGATACGATCTGCCCCTGCTTGTTCAGCATTACAAATCGAGGATAAGGAAGCAACACATACTTCTACTAACATAATGGAAAGCGAAAAGGTTCAACAAAAATCAAAAGTACCCCTAATTTAAACAATATTTGACTTTCATTTTTTTATTAAAACAAAATAGTTGTTACTTTAGATACCCATGAAAAGAAGAAGCTTTTTAGATCGCAGTACTTTAGGTGTAACTAGTCTATTGATTGCGCCTTCAATCCTGAGTTCTAAAGATCAAGAACACAATACAGTTTCAAACCTCAATTCTACGCCCTATGTTCTAAGTACTTGGAACGTAATCAAAGCAAATGAAATTGCTGGGAAGGCGTTAGATAGAGGCTCTTCTGCTCTAGATGCTGCAGTTCAAGGTGTTGCTTACGAAGAAGCGAATATTCAAAATACTACTGTTGGAAGAGGAGGTTCACCAGACCGAGATGGAACGGTTACGCTAGACGCCTGTGTTATGAACCATAAAGGGAACTGTGGAGCAGTTTTAGCTGTGGAAAATATCACTCATGTTGCCGCCCTAGCAAAAGAAGTAATGGAAAAAACACCACATGTAATTCTCGCAGGAGCAGGTGCACGTCAATTTGCGATTGAACAGGGATATCAACTGGAGAACTTACTGACAGAAGAAAGTAAAAAAGCCTGGGAAAAATGGCTGGAAAAAGGAAATTACAAGCCTGAAATTAACGTAGAAAATCACGATACCATCGGAATGCTATGTTCTGATGCTGAAGGCAACCTCTCTGGTGTATGTACAACTAGTGGCTTAGCATATAAAATGAAAGGACGTGTTGGAGACAGTCCAATTATAGGTTCTGGGCTCTACATAGACAATGAAATAGGAGGAGCAGTCGCAACAGGACTGGGAGAGGAAGTGATCAAAACAGTTGGAAGCTTCTTAATCGTGGAGTTAATGCGTCAAGGCCTTACACCACAACAAGCTTGTGAAGAAGCCATAAGTCGTATTGTCGAAAAACAAAATGGAAAACCAGACTTTCAAGTAGCTTATGTCGCGACAAATAAAAAAGGAGAAATAGGGGCTTATAGTATACACAGTGGTTTTTCCTATACCCTCTATAAAAATAAATTAAACAAAAATATAAATTCTAACTCTGTTTATTAAACACACAAAAACATGCAAATAATAGAAAACGAGAAAAAATACGACGTAGTCATTGTAGGATCAGGAGCTGGCGGCGGAATGGCGACAAAAATATTAGCAGATTCTGGTTTAAAGGTGGCTGTAATTGAAGCTGGACCTTTCTTTGACCCTGCGAATCCAGAACAACAAACTCAACTCAAATGGCCTTACGAATCGCCCAGGAGAGGAGCAGGAACTAACCGTGCTTTTGGAGAGTTTGATATGGCGTATGGAGGCTGGGAAATAGATGGCGAACCCTATAATCAAATTGGAAATTCGAAATTTGACTGGTTTCGTTCTCGCATGTTAGGAGGTAGAACCAAT
>VMCW01000026.1 GCA_008081175.1 Flavobacteriaceae bacterium | reverse complement strand
AACGATAACCACTTTCTCATGAGATTGGGAACTTAAGATTTCTTTCGTAAAGGACGCAACTTCCCGCCCACGTTCACCAATTAAAGCAATCACAATTACATCAGCTGTCGTATTTCTGGTGATCATAGAAAGTAAGACTGACTTCCCCACACCGGATCCGGCGATTATACCTACACGTTGGCCCGATCCGATGGTTAAAAGTGAATTGATATTGCGAATACCAACATCGAGAATTTCAGTTATGGGACGACGCTTAAATGGGTTCAAAGAGCTTCCATCAAGCATATATTTTTCATCACAAATTGGTCTGTCTAACTCATCCAGAGGATTGCCTAAACCATCGATCACGCGACCCAAAAGAGCGTCTCCGACATCAACCATTTGGTGAGATTGTAATAACTGTACCGTATCTCCAATTTGTACTGGAAACTTCACGTCGTGCGGAATAATTTCAAGTGAATTTTTATGTATTCGGACAACCTCACCAGTGGAACTGCGACCAAAAGAATTTTCTATCTTGCACAATGAGCCCACTACGCAGGGCATCCCACTTGTTGAAATAATAGAACCATCAAAACTTATTACAGAAGCTTGAAAAATATCTTTTGAAAGATCTGAGTTTTTGCACATCTCTAGTGCAGAATTCAAAAGATTGGTTGGGTGAACAGTTGGAGGACGGGCGGATAGCATATCAGTCATTCTGGCCCCTAAACATAAGTTTTAGAATACGACGTTAAACCATCCGAAAGTTTAAACTCTCCGCGCGATAAGTTTTCGTTAGATACAAACTTTATATTATTTGTAGCCTCTTTTTCTTGACCTCCACTTATTGCCAGCGCATCAAGTTCATTTAGCTCTACAGTCAAATTGCCCACGTGTTTAGAAAGTTTATCAACCGCATTATCTATCTTTTCCAACAATTTTTGAGGATCAGCGTCGATTTTTTCACCAATAAATTCAATTGCGAGGTGTTGAATTTTTTCTCGCATGAGCTGCGTTAAGTCCTTCGAGAATTGGTTTTGAACGTCAAAAAGTACGGACCTTAAATTCTGCAGTTGATGTTTCTCATCTATGATAGACTGTTCAAGTTCGCTTACAGCGTTTGCATAGCCTCTTTCATATTCTGCTAAAAGTTGATCATCTGCAGCACTGCCATCTGATACATTTTGTGTCTCATCTGCTGTAAAATTATCCGATATTACGGGAGGATCCGCAATAAAGGGTTCTTCAGCGATGCCAATTTCAGCGTTAGCCTGCAAATCCTCTGATATGGTATTTTCATCAAGTGTTTCTGCCTGGAGACTATCCGCCTCAGGGCCAGTTATTACGCTATCAGCCAATACTTCATTCTCAGCATCACGACTTGGCTCTGCGACTTCCTGATCCTGATCAATATCTCCTGATCCCTCACTCAAATTTTCTAAAGATTGCTCTAAGGCAAGGGTTTCTTGCTCAGCTTCAATTTCACTCGGATCATCTGAGCTGATATCACTCCCCTTTTGAACAAGTTCAAAAAAGCTGTCTAATTTTTCAAAATCGTCTTTCTCGCGAACAACTTCTTCATCGTCGTCAAAGAACTGATTTTGAGCGGCTAATAATAAATCTTTTATTTCGCCAGAGTACTTGGATGCTTGTTTTGGTTCATCGCTAGGCTGTGAAAGGGACATTATACCATTTCCTCACCACCGCGTCCTGCGAGTACAATTGTGCCATCATCAGAAAGTTTACGTGCGACGTTAATAATCTGTTTCTGCGCTTCTTGTACCTCAGTTAGACGTACCGGACCCAAAGCCTCCATCTCGTCGCGAATATTTGCTGCTGCGCGCGTCGACATGCATCCCAACAATTTATCCTGCAAGGCTTGTTCCGCTCCCTTCATAGCGATGACCAGAACATCTTGATCAACAGATCTGAGCAAAGTTTGCAATGATCGGTCGTCAGAACCACCCAAATTCTCAAATACAAACATGTTATCTTGGATCTCGACCATGAGATCTCGATCCTCTTTCTTGATTGCATTGAGGATCCGTTGCTCCATGTCTGTTTTAGTGAAGTTCATTATTTTTGCAGCAGCTTTGACTCCCCCAATTTGTGAAGCTCTCAAAGACGTATTGGCCGCAAATTTAGCCTTCATGACTCGCTCAAGTTCTTTTATCGCACCCGGCTCAACAGTTTCTAAAGTTGCAATCCTTCTCACAATATCCGCCTGAATATCATCTGGAAGCAATGTCAGTACGTCCGCTCCTAAACCAAAGTCTAGGTACGAGATAATAAGTGCTTTAATTTGTGGATGTTCATCAATAATTAACTCTGAAATTGAGCGGGCGTCCATCCAATCCAGAATATCAATCTGTGACTCTGAACTCGCAGGTGTAATCCGACCTAAGACAGACTGTGCCTTATCGTCTCCCAAGGCTTTCGTTAGAACGTTTTCGATATATTTACCTGCACCAAGACCTAGACCTGTTTGCTTCTTAATGGTTTCCAAAAATTCATCTAACACTGCATTAACGGTTGTTTGGTCCACTCCGGTCACTGAGTACATCGCCGTGCCCAAGTGTTGAACTTCTCGTGGCGTCAAGTTCTGAAGCACTGCAGCGGCTTCGTCTTCTCCAAGCAGCATCATTAAGATTGCAGCGCGCTCAGTGCCGGTCAAATTTTCTGTTAATTCTGCATCTTCAGCCATGACTAAATCCTTACATGAATTCGAGATCTTCTCTCATCAACCCTTTAAACACGTTTGCAACGCGACCTGGCTCATCGTTAACAATGATCCTGACCAGAGCAACTTTATCGTCGTATGTATTTGCCGTATCCAACATATCTGCAGAAATTCCCGCGCGTTTTTGCGGCTTCAGTTTGGCCTTAATTGCATCCAAACTTTCACCTTCATCAACTTCTACAGCCTCAGTTTCCGCAGCTCGTTTCGTTGCAAGTTCAGCCATGCTCTCGGCTTCAGCATAAAGCTCCATTACAGAGTTTGTACTTGCTGTGGGAACCAAAATTTTATTCAGCATCGGGCGTACAACACCAAGCGCGACGATACCAATCAGCAAAACAAGAAGAGAATTTTCGACGGTCGAACGAAACCATGGTGTCTCATACCATTTGATTTCAAAGCCCTCAAAATCTTCCACAAACGGCTGTGAGGTGATCATGAGAGTATCTCCTCTGTTATCTTGAATACCAATAGCACTTTTAACAAGATTTTGTATCTGTTCCAACACTTCTGGCGAAAGAGGCTCATAAGTCACTTCCTCTGTGTCCGGATTAATCACCTTTTTATCTCTTACCAAAAGAGCAGCATCAATCCGCTTAATAATATTAGAAGAATTTTTCACGGTCTCGTAAGTTTTACTATTTTCGTAATTCTTTAATTCTGTGGAAGACTTGGTTTCAAATCTTTCAGACTCGCCTTGGGCACTGGCGCTATTGGTTGCAGTTCCAACTTGATTTTGTTCTTGCGTTACCGTCGCCTCTTGCGGTGGCTCATTGGAAATTGCGCCCGGAATACCTATTGCATCTTTTTTGGCGGTGATATTGAGAGAACTTTGCTCACTTACAGGCGCTGATGTTTTTGGATCAATAATCTCCTGAGAGATCTCGCGGCGCGTAAAATCAATATCCAAGTTTACTTGCGCTGAAATATTACCTGCTCCGACAATTGGAGCAACTAGGCTTGTGATCCTATTCTTATAAATATTTTCCAATCTCATCCGATACTCTAACTGGCTGTCAGCAAGTTGTTGATCCGGATCATCGGGTGAATTTGATAGCAGATTTCCAAACTGATCTACAATAGATACGTTATTAGGATTCATATTCGGTATTGAGGATGACACAAGGTTGGTTATTGCCAGAACTTGTGTCTTATCTAGTTTCCTGCCGTTTTTAAGGTTGACAAAAACCGAGGCAGTGGGATCCGCCTGATCTCTCACAAACACAGATTTTTCAGGGATTGCCAGATGTACCCTTGCTGCTTGAACACTACTGATCTCCGCGATTGACTTTGCGAGTTCTAATTCCTGAACTTGTCGTAGCTTTAGTCCCTCTACAGATCGTGAAACTCCTAAAGGCAAGTTGTCTATAGCATCTGTTGAATTCTGAGAAAACTCAGGCAAACCCTGAGCTGCGAGAGATATTCTTGATTGATGATACGCATCGGTCGGAACAAGAATATCTCCAGTGACAGGGTCTAATTCTACTTCGACACCCATATTTCTAAGTGAGTCCAAAACTTTTGATTTTTCTGCTTCACCCAAAGAACTATAGAGCGTGGTCATATCAGGCTGCTGCATGCCCCAATATAAGATTATAGCTGCAACGGCGGTGACGGAAGCTAACAAAGTGGGAAATGCACGTCGAAAGCCAGGTTGGTCAATGCCTTCCCTGATTTTGTCCAGAGCATTTGATGAAGATGCAATGATCCCATTTCGAGAGTTCGCTATAGGATTATCGACTTCTATATTATCAACATTAGCCATTCTTCACCTATCAAACCGGCATATTCATGATGTCTTTATAGGCACTGAGTGCCTTGTTACGGACGTTCAAAGTAAGTTGAAATGCAAGCGAGCTAACTTGCTGACCGACCATCACTTTCGCAAGATCATTTTCCAGACCAAGCTCATAGTTTCTCGCTAAGTTTGCAGCATTACTTTGGGTTGTGGCGACTTGCTCCAAGCCATTTTCCAGCCTTTCCATAAAACTTTGCGAAGAAGAATGACCCCTTTGCATATTTGAAACAGCATCTTTTGCAGATGCATTGGGATTATTAAGCTGTACCTGAGTATTTGCAGATGTCACTTTCATAGCTGAACCTCGTTTTCGGCGTCAGAGCGGAGCTTTGATGCTAACACATTGGCAGTATTTGGAGTGCCTACACCATCGACGAGATCAAAAATTAAATCAGCAGGTGTAATTAGATTTTTTGATGCCAGGATATGTGCTCTATGGATAACATTTCCGAGTTCTCGCGCATTCCCAGGCCAATTATGAGCCTGAAGAGCGTCAATTGCATCAGACGAAATACAGGTGTGGGTATTACGCTGTTTGTCCAATTTAAACAAAAAGTGCGCTGATATCGGCACGATATCATCTAATCGTTCGGACAAGGCCATTGTATCAACTGGAAATACATTCAAGCGATAGTATAAATCTTCTCTAAAGCTTCCTCTTTTTATCTCCTCAGTCATATTTCGGTTAGTCGTAGCCACAATCCGTGT
Organism: Flavobacteriaceae bacterium; assembly: GCA_008081175.1. Lineage (GTDB taxonomy): Bacteria > Bacteroidota > Bacteroidia > Flavobacteriales > Flavobacteriaceae > MS024-2A. The sequence continues at coordinate 26 of VMCW01000026.1, read as the reverse complement.
ATCAACTGCAATCTCTGCAGAGCCAC
>VMCW01000027.1 GCA_008081175.1 Flavobacteriaceae bacterium | reverse complement strand
GAAGATCAGAATTTTAATGAGGATGCAAGGCTCACGGACTTTGGTAATGCTCATAATATTTGGATTAATGAAACAAGTGGTTTTGCTTATGTTTTTGGCTCTAATTTGTACCAAGGAGGCCCCGTATTTATCAATATTTCTGATCCAAAAAGCCCAGAAATGATCGGAGGATATGCAGAAGACTCTTATACGCATGACGCTCAAATTGTGACTTATCAAGGTCCTGATTCAACCTATCAAGGAAGGGAACTTCTATTTGGTAGTAATAGTGATGGTGGAGAAAACAACCAACTGATCATTGTAGATGTTACAGATAAAGCGCAACCCCAAAAAATTCAATCCATCACCTACACCAATGGAGGCTATACCCATCAAGGAATTTTGTCTGAAGACCACAAGTATTTTTTTTTAGGAGACGAGTTGGATGAGTTGCGCTATGGTGCACCTACCCAGACCCGAATATTTGATTTGTCTTCCCTAACCAATCCTGTTGAACACTTCAATTACTTTGCCACAACAAATGCTATAGACCACAACGGATATATAAAAAATGGTTTATTTTACTTAGCGAGTTATACTGCTGGACTTCGTGTTTTAGACATGAGTCAATTAGAAGATAAATTACTGGAGGAGATCGGTTTTTTTGACACTTACCCCTTAGACGACAATCCTAAATTTAATGGAGTTTGGAATGTTTATCCCTTTTTTGGAAGTGGTGTTGTAGCAATCAATGATATCGATTCTGGATTGTTTTTAGTAAAGGCATCAGAGTAATATGAAAAGAGCGGTTGGTTTTGTTTTTTTCTCGATTCTATGGACTGCCTGCACCCCACTTTCCGAAACCAATTGGTCTTTTCTTCCTGCTGTGGAGAATGCTTGGGAGTCTGTTCACACCTACGGAGGGACAGAAGAAGACCTTGCTCATGCTGTGATTGCAACATCCGATGGGGGCTTTGCTGTGGTAGGAAACACCCAAAGTTTGGATGGGGATTTTACTATGAAAACTAGAGAAGGTAGCGATGTTTTTTTAATGAAGTTTGATTCTAAACGGAGTTTAGAATGGACAAAAACCTACGGTGGTTCCGAGGACGATCGAGGGCATGATTTGGTTCAATTGTCTGATGGAGGCTATGCCCTTGTAGGATACAGTAAAAGCAATGACGGAGACCTTACTCAAAATAAAGGACAGCACGATAATTGGGTCCTACGCACGGATACTGTAGGAAACCTACTCTGGGAAAAGAGTTTTGGTTTTTTAGGTCATGACCATGCCTATAATATTATCTCAACCTCTGATGGGGGACTTCTTTTCAATGGTTTTTTAGATGTGACAGCCTCCAAAGGTATGGGTCAGGACAAGGGTGAAAGATTGAGTTCTAAGCGTCATGGAGTAGGAGAGTTTTGGGTTCATAAAATTGATTTGGAGGGAAATTTGCAATGGAGAAAATATTTTGGAGGAAGTAGTAATGACCGCTCTTATGACGCTATAGAAACCTCAGAGGGAGATTATGTTATAGTTGGTTCATCTGAGAGCCAAGATGTAGATATTAAAAACCCAAAAGGGAGTTACGATATCTGGGTAGTTAAAATAGATATTAAAGGAAATTTACTGTGGGAAAGGTCCTTAGGAGGTTCGGATTATGACCAAGGAAACGCTGTACTGGAATTACCTAACGGCGATTACCTTATATTAGGGCAAACCTATAGTAGCGATGGCGATATATTAAAACCCAAGGGTGGATCTGACATCCTAATAGCCCGAATTTCTGCTGTGGGAGCATTAAAAGAGGGGAGAACAATGGGTGCTTCAGGCTTTGATACCGCCAAGCAATTTCTTCGGAGAGCAGATGGAACACTACTGATTGTAGGAGAAAGTACTGCTTTTTCAAACGAACCCAATAACAATGATGTAATTCTATACTACACCTTGGCAAACGGAAGCATTATTAAAAAAACCCGTCTTGGAGGAGAAGGGTTGGAGGAGGGAAATGGACTTGCCACACTCACAGACGGTAGGGTAGTGGTTGTGGGAAGTACATCAAGTCATTCATCTCCTTTTTCGCAGACCAAAGGGAACAAAGATCTTTTTATAGCATTTTGGTATTAAAACCCTCAATTTACTTATAGTTTAAATCAATACTACTTCGATTTTTATCAACAGAATTACTGTATATTTGTTCATTATTTAGATTAATTCTTCATTAAAATGATAAAAGTTGCAGAAACAGCTCGTGAAAAAGTAACGGTTTTGATGAAAGAAGAAGGCTTTGACCCTTCCAACGACTATGTTCGTGTAGGAGTTAAAAGTGGAGGTTGCTCCGGTTTGTCTTATGAACTTAAATTTGACTCCATACTTCATGAAGAAGACAAGCTTTTTGAGGACAACCAAGTGAGGATATTAGTCGATAAAAAAAGTTTGCTCTATTTGGCTGGAACTGTCCTGGAATACTCCGGAGGGTTAAATGGTAAAGGCTTTGTGTTTAACAATCCCAATGCACAACGAACCTGTGGGTGTGGGGAGAGTTTTTCACTCTAAGAAAAAGAAAATGGCTTATACTGAAGAAGAACTTAAAAAAGAATTAGAAACCAAAGAATACGAATACGGTTTCTATACAGACATTGAATCGGACACTTTCCCGGTAGGATTGAATGAGGAGATAATTAAACAAATTTCCCAAAAGAAAGAAGAACCAGATTGGATGACTCAATGGCGTTTGGATGCGTTCAAAAACTTTCAAGAAATGGAAGAGCCTGAGTGGGCAAATGTAACCTACAAAAAGCCCGATCTGCAGGCAATTTCCTATTATTCTGCACCTAAGAAAAAGGCGAAGTATGAAAGTCTCGATCAAGTAGACCCTGAATTATTAGAAACGTTTAACAAGCTGGGGATTTCCCTAGAAGAACAAAAAAAGCTAGCGGGAGTTGCGGTTGATATTGTTATGGACTCTGTATCTGTAGCGACCACATTTAAGGAAACCTTGGCAGAAAAGGGAATTATTTTCTGTTCTATCTCCGAGGCGATAAAGGAACATCCCGAATTAGTAAAAAAATACATTGGTACCGTAATCCCTCCAAAAGACAACTACTATGCAGCGCTCAATAGTGCTGTATTTACAGATGGTTCTTTTTGTTACATTCCCAAAGGGGTTCGTTGTCCAATGGAATTGTCTACCTATTTTAGAATCAATCAAGCGGGGACAGGACAATTTGAACGGACATTAGTCATTGCAGACGAGTCGAGTTATGTAAGTTACCTCGAAGGATGTACAGCCCCTTCTAGAGATGAAAATCAGTTGCATGCTGCAGTGGTAGAACTTATTGCACTAGACGATGCAGAAATTAAATATTCAACGGTCCAAAACTGGTTTCCTGGAGACAAAGAAGGGAAGGGAGGCGTGTTTAATTTTGTAACCAAAAGAGGACTTTGTCACACCCGATCAAAAATCTCCTGGACACAGGTAGAAACTGGATCTGCTGTAACTTGGAAATACCCTTCTTGTATATTAAAAGGAGATTATTCCATCGGAGAGTTTTACTCCATTGCAGTGACCAACAATTTCCAACAAGCGGACACAGGAACCAAGATGGTACACTTGGGAAAAAATACACGGAGCACCATAATTTCCAAAGGAATCTCTGCTGGAAAATCACAGAATAGCTACAGAGGTTTAGTTCAAGTGGGCTCCAGAGCAAAAAATGCACGTAATTTTTCGCAGTGTGATTCTTTACTGATGGGGAACGACTGCGGTGCACATACCTTCCCCTACATTGAAGCAAAAAATAATAGTGCTCAAATCGAGCACGAAGCAACCACCAGCAAGATTGGTGAAGACCAAATCTTTTATTGTAACCAACGGGGTATCGATACCGAGAAAGCAATTGCTTTAATCGTCAATGGCTTTAGCAAAGAAGTATTGAACAAACTGCCTATGGAATTTGCAGTAGAAGCACAAAAATTGTTAGAAATTTCCCTTGAAGGATCAGTGGGATAAAAAACACAACCAATGTTAACGATAGAAAATTTACATGCCCAAGTTGAAGGGAAAGCAATATTAAAAGGCATCGATTTAGATGTAAAAGCAGGAGAGGTTCACGCCATTATGGGCCCCAATGGTTCGGGCAAAAGCACCTTGTCTTCTGTCATTGCAGGGAACGAAGATTACGAAGTTACCAAAGGGAAAATACTTCTCAAAGGAGAAGACCTCGAAGAATTGGACGCTGAAGAACGCGCTCATAAAGGGATATTTCTTTCTTTTCAGTATCCTGTTGAAATACCAGGCGTCACCGTGACCAATTTTATCAAAACAGCGATCAACGCCAACAGGAAAGCAAAGGGTTTAGACGAAATGCCTGCAAGTGAATTACTCAAAAAAATCAGAGAAAAGGCAAAGCTATTGGATATCGATTCAAAGTTTTTATCTCGTTCGTTGAATGAAGGGTTTTCTGGTGGGGAGAAAAAAAGAAATGAAATTTTTCAGATGGCCATGTTGGAACCTGCCCTAGCAATTTTGGATGAAACCGACTCTGGTTTGGACATTGACGCCTTAAAAATTGTAGCAAACGGGGTCAATAAACTCAAAGGAAAAGACAATGCTGTTGTAGTAATTACTCACTACCAACGCCTATTGGACTATATCGTTCCTGATTTTGTTCACGTTCTTTATGACGGCAAAATTGTCAAATCAGGAACCAAAGAGCTGGCCCACGAATTGGAAGCCAAAGGATATGATTGGATCAAAGAATTAGCGTAAATGGAGTTTAAAGACAAATTATTAACTTCTTATTTGGCTTTTGAAGAAGGCATGGACCTTTCAGATAGTGTCCATGAAACTCGTGCACGTGCTTTAAAAGTATTTGAAGACAAAGGGTTTCCATCTAAAAGAGACGAAGCCTGGAAATACACTTCTCTAGATGCATTGGTAAATGAAGACTACGCTTTGTTTCCCAAATCAGATACTGATATTGAACTCAAAGAGGTAAAAAAATATTTTCTCTACGATACGGACACCTATAAAGTCATTTTTATAGATGGTATTTATAGCCCATTTTTGTCCAACACAACTCATGACGGTCTAGACGTTTGCCTGATGTCTGCAGCCTTGACAAAACCAAAGTACCGGGATTTAATCAATACCTATTTCAATAAAATTGCTGAAACTGAGGACAGCCTCACTGCATTGAACACCTCTTATGCTAAAGAGGGAGCCTATGTGTATATTCCTAAAAATACTGTAGCAGAAAAACCAATAGAAATTATTCATTTTTCCTCAGGCAAAGAAAATGCACTTTGGTTGCAACCCAGAAACTTAATCGTGGTAGATGCAAATTCTCAAGTCCAAATTATTGAACGACATCAAAGTTTGAATGAACATGC
>VMCW01000049.1 GCA_008081175.1 Flavobacteriaceae bacterium | reverse complement strand
GAAAGAGGAGTTTGTACCCATTTCATGATGATCTGTAAGGATATTGGGTAGCCATTTTGAAAAGGTCTTAATACGTGCTTGAGATTCGGGTAGTTGAGCTGGTAGCCAATCTCTATTTAAATCAAACCAATAGTGATTGGTTCGACCACCGGGCCATATCTCATTGTATTCTCTATCGTTAGGATCAGCGGTAAGCACTTGGTTTTTATTCATATTTGCCCAATAAGAAAATCGCTGTAATCCGTCAGGATTAAAGCTAGGGTCGAAAAGAATAATAAGTTCATCGAGCATTTTAAGAGTTTCAGGTGCTTCGCTTGCGGCCAGATGATAAGCGGCTAGTAAGCCTGCATTTGCACCACTGGGTTCATTTCCGTGTATTGAAAACCCTTGATAAACAACTAGAGGCTGATTTTCTATAGATTGATTTTCGCTATTGGGCTCTGTAAGTTGTTGGTGTGCCTTTTGAATGGCTTCTATATTTCTATGGTTTTCTGGACTGGTAATAGTCAAGAGTAATAAGGGTCTGTCTTCGTAAGTAGTGCCTCTATTTTCAATACGAATCCGATCGGAACTCTCTGCCAGTCGATACATATAACGTACCAGTTGGTCATGGGAAACATGCCAACTTCCCACCTCGTAGCCCAATAGTTCATTGGGTTTTGGTATTTCAGCGTTGTAAGGGTGTTCTGGGTCTAAGAAATAACTTAAGTCAGTTTGACTGTAAAGGGCACCGCCGTGCAAAAGCACAAATAGAACTAATAATTTCTTCATATCAAATATTTTAATCACCCTAAAGGTGTACATAAAATTTTAAATGAAAAAATGATACAGTAACTCTTTTAAATGGAAGTATTAGTATGTTTAAATTCAATTCGATTCCGAATTGATGTTATCGGGCTTATAGTCTTTCTGATGACGCTCACTGATCACTTCAATTCCTCTTTGGTTAAAGATGAAGGTCATCGCCTCATTGAGAAAATCAGAGAAGCTTTTAAAATCCTCCTTGTAGATGTAAATCTTGTGCTTTTTGTAATAAAAAGAGCCATCTTCCTCAGTAAATTTTTTACTTTCAGTGATGGTGAGATAGTAATCGCTCGCTTTTGTTTCTCTTACATCGAAAAAGTAGGTTCTTCTTCCTGCTCTGAGTACTTTTGAGAAGATTTCTTCCTGGTTGTCATTAAAATTATCCGACACTTTGTTTAAATATTATTTGATTTAATAACAATTTTATTAAAAAAAATAAACAAAACAAATTATTTTGAATTGTCTGCTTGTTGTTTTTCAAATAATTCTTTGTAGTAGCCGTCTATCTTAATTAAATCAAGGTGTTTACCTTGTTGAACAATTTTACCATTTTCAAAAACAACAATTTGATCAGCGTGTTTTAGTGAAGAAATTCGGTGACTGACAATGAGAGTCGTTTTGTTTTTTGATACAGCTTTTAAATGTTTCAAGATTTCTTCTTCAGTATCTGTGTCTACTGCAGATAGACAATCATCTAACAATAAAATTTTAGGATCTTTAATAAATGCTCGAGCAATAGAAACACGTTGAATTTGACCACCAGACAAAGTGACGCCTCTTTCTCCTAATATCGTTTTATAACCTTCGTTAAAATTGATGATGTTTTCGTGGACTGCAGCTTTTTTACTCGCCTCAATGATTTCTTCTTCACTTGCATTTATAGAACCAAAGCGAATGTTGTTTTCTATGCTTTCTGAAAACAAGAAAGCATTTTGTGGTATGTAGCCTATACTCGATCTCAATTCTTCCAATTTATACTGTTTGAGATCGACACCATCTAGGGTAAGCTTTCCAGATGTTGGATCATACAGACGACTGATTAATTCCAATAAAGTAGATTTTCCTGAACCTATATTTCCTATAATACCCAGAGTACTGCCGGCTGGGATTTTTAGATTTATCTGATTTAAAGCATTGATTTGAGTCTCAGGATAAGTTAAGGAAACCCCTTTAAACTCAATAGTACCGGTAATTTCTTTTGTAACCCCGGGACCATCGAATATTTCAGGAGCTTCTTTCAAGAAATCATTAATACGCTTTTGAGAGGCTTCCGCTTGTTGAACGATGGAGGTGATCCAACCCACAACAGCCACTGGCCAAGTAAGCATATTTACATAAATAATAAACTCTGCCAAAACACCAATCTCAATTTCATTATTGATGTATTGGTTTCCACCTACATAGATCACAATAAGGTTACTACAACCGATTAATAAAATCATCAATGGAAAAAACCACGCTTGAACTTTGACCAAAGACATATTCTTTTGATAGCTATCCTCTGCCAAATCATCAAAACCAGAAAAAACTTTATCCTGGAGGTTGTACGACTTTATTACGGCAATACCACTAAAACTTTCTTGAGCAAAAGATGACATTTTGGATAGTACTTCTTGAACAAGAGTGCTTTTTTCATTGATGATTCTACTCAATTTATAAATGGTAACGGAAAGTATAGGAAGTGGAAGTAAGGTATAAAGTGTCAGGGTAGGAGCTATACTTATCATGTAAGAAATGACAATGATGAATAAAGCAACTGTATTAATGCTGTACATAAATGCAGGACCCACATACATCCTTACTTTTCCTACGTCCTCACTGATTCGATTCATCAGGTCTCCTGTCCTGTTGTTTTTATAAAACCTCTGGGTCAGTTTTTGATAATGCCAGAAGATCTCATTTTTGAGATCGAATTCGATGTAGCGAGAAACATTGATGATGGTTTGCCTCATTAAAAAAGTAAAAAAACCAGAAGCTAATGCTGTTCCTAAGATGATTAAAATATTGACGAGTAAAACCCTCTGTATAGCCTCTGAATCTGGATTTTCTGACTGTAGATATTGTTCCACAGCTGTAAGAGAATTTCCTATAAGACGAGGTGCAAAAAGAGAAAAAATTCTCGCAATTACGGTAATTAAAAACCCTAAAAGCAATTGGGTTCTGTATTTATAGAAATATTTATTGAGGTATTGTAGTGCTTTCATGAATCGATCAAAGGTAAGGAAATGACCAGCAATAGGATCGGCTAAAAAAACTTTTTATCACTTTAAATATGCGCTTCCATTTTAATGCGCTAATTTTGTACAACAAAAGTTCTTATACATGCTCACACGTCGACACATTCGGATTAAAGTAATGCAGTCCGTTTATTCTTTTTCATTAGGAAAAGAAAGAAAACTCGATGAGGAACTCAAATTTTTTAAACAAAGTGTTTTCCAATCTTTTGACCTCTATTTGTTGCTTTTAGCGCTACTAAAAGCACTAGAAAACTACTTAGGAGAACAATGTCAAACCTACGATACACATAAAATCAAGAAAGAGCAAAAGTATTTTGCATTAAAAAAACTATCTCAAAACAAAATTTTAGCATTTATAAGTTCCCATACAGAACTGGAAAATCAGTTAAAAAACAAAAAATTTATACGTTGGGATTTGGAATTTGTTTTCCTTAAAGATTTGGTTCAGGAGATCATTGAGTCTCAGAAATTCAAGGATTACTTTGCGATTGACAATCCTTCACTAAAGCAAGAACAACAGTTTCTTGTGAGTTGTTTTAAAGAGCATATTGCGCCCTCGGTATATCTTTTTAATTATCTCGAAGATCATCAATTGACATGGATCGACGACCTCCCTGTTGTCAATACATTTTTATTAAAAATATTGAAACAGCTTGATGTGGATAAGCCAAAAAGCTTACTGTTTCCAAAGCCAATAGAAAATATCGAGGACTTGGAGTTTGGAGTAGAGCTTTTAGAAAAAACCCTCGGAAAAGATGAAGAATTAGCTGCAGAATTGGAAGGTAAAACACCAAACTGGGAAGCTGACAGAATCGCTCAATTAGATCGAGTAATATTGAAGATCGCGATTATTGAATTACTCTACTTTCCAAGCATACCCGAACGAGTTACAATCAATGAATATTTGGAAATTGCAAAGGATTACTCCACTCCAAACAGCAATAACTTTATCAATGGCGTATTGGATAAATTGGTTCGAGAATACAAAGCCAACAAAAGGATGATCAAAACTGGTAGAGGCTTGTTGTAACCAGTTTTTTTGTTACTTTTGAACTCACTAAAAAGATACAGAAATGAAAAAAATTAGAATTTTATGTATGTTGGTTTCTTTTGTGGTATTTACAGCGTGCCAAGAGGGTGCTGCCAAAAAAGTTACTAATACTTCTACTACTAATGCAACACAAGTTACCCCTGCAGCAGCTACTGCCGATGGACCTGTAATGACTTTTGATAAAACGTCTCATGATTTTGGAACGATCAGTGAAGGAGAAACAGTTACTACAGAATTTTCCTTTACCAATACAGGGAAAGCAGATCTTATAATAGTAGATGCACGCGGGAGTTGTGGTTGTACGGTACCAAAGTATCCAAAAAATGTAGCAATTAAGCCTGGGGAATCTGAAACTATCACTGTGAGTTTTGATTCAAGTAATAAACCTGGAGTTCAACAGAAATCTGTTACGCTATCAGCAAATACATCCTCTGGAAGAGAAATGTTACGTATCAAAGCTAACGTTACTCCTGACCCTGTAAAACAGCAACAACGTGACGCTCAAGCTAGAGCACGTCAGCAAAATTAATATCTAAAAACTATGTCTGAAGGCCTATCGGGACAACTCCCATTCTTACTACTAATGTTAGTAGTCTTTTTCTTTTTCATTATACTGCCACAGCAGAGGAGACAGAAAAAAGAAAAAAACTTTATGAATTCCATGAAAAAAGGTGATCGTATAGTCACTAAAAGTGGAATCCATGCTAAGATTATGGATTTGAATGACAAGGATAATACCTGCACTATTGAAACTTTAGCAGGCAAACTAAAAATAGAGCGTTCTGCTATTTCTTTAGAAATGAGTTCCAAACTCAATGCGCCTCCATCGAAAAAATAATTAATTTTTAATCCCGCTCCAGGCGGGATTTTTTATAAGTAGATGTATAAATTATTAATTAAACCATTCCTTTTTTTATTCGATCCTGAATGGGTCCATCACACCGTTTTTAAAAGCATTAAAATAGCCAATAAGATTCCTGGGATATCAAGTTTACTGCGTTCAGCATATGTTATTAAAGACAAAAGTTTGGAGCGAAAACTTTTTGGATTGATCTTTCCCAATCCAGTAGGACTTGCAGCAGGTTTTGATAAAGATGCCAAACTCTATCAAGAGTTGTCTAACTTTGGTTTTGGCTTCGTGGAAATAGGAACTCTAACCCCAAAACCCCAAGACGGAAATCCAAAAAAAAGAATGTTCCGATTGGCAGAAGATGAAGGGCTTATTAACCGTATGGGTTTTAATAACGAAGGGGTAGAGGCTGCACTTCAGCGTTTGAAAAAGAATAAAGGGGTATTGATAGGAGGTAATATTGGAAAAAATAAAAACACACCCAACGATCAAGCGGTAGAAGATTATCTGATTTGTTTTGATGCTTT
>VMCW01000058.1 GCA_008081175.1 Flavobacteriaceae bacterium | reverse complement strand
CCCCTTCGAGCCACCAACATACGCCCCCCCACTTGTTTCCTTAATCCAACTCTTATGAGCATTACCAAAGTCCGTGAGCCTTGCATCCTCATTAAAATTCTGAACTTCGGATAGCCCTCTTAGGCGGGTTAGATCAAAAACTTGAAGTCCGTGGTTCTGGGCTTCACTTACTATAAAAGCATGATTTTGAAATACCTTGATATCTCTCCAGGGGCTATTGGAAGTAGCTGTAAGAAGTTTACCTATAAATAAGGGGCTTTGAGGATCACTAATGTCTACAAAGGCCGTTCCATCATCCAGACCTACAAGCACATATTCTTTCCCTGTTTCTGTGTCTGTCCATCCCCAATTATCATTCGCATAACTACTCCCAAAGGAAGCAGGAGGAAGATGAGCCAACAAATCATAGCCCCAACAAGGATAGCTTCCTGCTTTTCCATCTTCACAGGGGAGGCGTTTACTCACAATAGGTAAAGGTTCCTCTACAATGGTTGAGGAAGCAGTATCAGTTTGTTCTTCTACAACCGAAAGTTCTTTGGTACAAGCAGTAAAAAGAAAAAGAGTAAGCAGGGCTACTTTTTTCATAATGTTTCAGGGGGATTATTCATATTCTCAAAAATAAACAAAAATCACTAGGTCTAATTGGGTTTAACATTTCACTGGGATGTGTACTTTTGTAGTATGCTAGAAGAAAAAAATCCCTCTAAAACAGCTCTAAGTGCACTCGGTGAATTTGCATTAATAGCTCACTTGACACAAAATTTTAAAGTAGAAAACAAGTCCTCCCTAGTGGGAATAGGAGATGACGCAGCAGTAGTCGAACATGCGAAAGAAAGGACTTTAATAAGTACCGATTTATTGGTAGAAGGGATTCATTTTGATTTGAGCTACATGCCTTTAAAACACCTGGGGTATAAAGCCGTTATGGTCAATCTTTCTGATCTCTATGCCATGAATGCCCATCCCCAGCAAATCACGGTATCAATAGCTGTTTCTAACCGTTTTACCTTGGAAGCTCTAGAAGACCTTTATGAGGGTATTGCACTTGCTTGTAAAAACTATAAAGTAGATTTAGTAGGAGGAGATACAACAAGTAGTACAACAGGCCTGATTCTTTCCATCACTGCCTTGGGTAGTGCTCCAAAGAAAAAGATTGTATGTCGAAGTGGAGCCAAAGAAAATGATTTGCTTGTAGTGAGTGGCGACTTGGGAGGTGCCTATGCCGGTCTTCAAATTTTAGAACGGGAAAAAGCCGTTTTTAAAGTCAACCCCAATGAGCAACCCGATTTGAGTCCCTATAGTTATAGTATCGGAAGGCAGCTAAAACCTGAAGCGAGAAAGGACGTTGTTGAATTACTAAACACGCTAAATATCATCCCTACAGCAATGATAGATATCAGCGATGGCTTGTCTTCTGAAATATTACATTTGTCTAAAGCCTCTGGTGTTGGATTTCAGGTCTTTGAAGAAAAAATCCCTATTGATCCAGAAGTAAGCCTAATCTGTGAAGAATTCAAATTCAATCCACTTACTGCTGCATTAAATGGTGGTGAAGATTACGAATTGCTCTTTACTGTAGACCAAAAACACTATGACGCTATTAAATCACATCCATATTTAACCGTAATTGGTCACGCGTGTGAAAACAGCAGGGGGTGTAATTTGGTCACTGGACTAGGACAACAAATAGAGCTCACCGCACAAGGGTGGCAATCTTTTTCTGAAGAATAGTTATCCAAGAGCTACATCTAGGGTCATCATCACAATGAACCCTCCTATAAAACCAAGAGTAGCAATATCAGTATAACGGTCTTGTTGAGTTTCTGGAATCACCTCTTCCACTACCACAAAAATCATTGCTCCTGCAGCAAAAGCTAAAGCATAGGGGAGTAAGGGAGTGAAAAAAGTAACTGCTATAGCTCCAATTACAGCAGCAACAGGCTCTACTATAGCCGAAAGCTGACCATACCAAAAACTTTTAAAACGAGAAACGCCATGTCTTCTCATCGGCATAGAGACTGCAATTCCCTCGGGAAAGTTTTGAATCCCAATTCCCAGAGCCAGTGCAACTGCCCCTGCTATGGAAGCCTCTGGTATACCCGCTGCGACACCACCGAATAATACCCCGACGGCCAAGCCTTCAGGTATGTTATGCAAAGTAATCGCTAAAACCAATAAAGTCGTTCGATGCCAAGGTGTTTTGATTCCTTCAGTTTCCTTAAAATTAATGTGTACATGAGGTAGTATCTTATCCAATCCAAAGATAAATAGAGCCCCAAGTGCAAAACCAACGGCTGCTGGAATCACTTTAATAAATCCTTCCCCTGGACTCATGGCTATACCTGGAGCAAGTAAACTCCAAAAACTAGCCGCCACCATAACTCCCCCTGTAAAACCAAGCATCCCGTCCAAAAGCGCTCGGTTCATTTCTTTCACAAAAAATACCAGTGATGCACCTAGTGCTGTCAAACCCCAAGTGAACAAAGTAGCATAGAGTGCACCTAGAACAGGGTCTGTTTGATTAAAAAATTCAAGTACGGTTTGCATAACAGAAATTTTAACTAAAGTAAATAGATTGGTTGAAATTTTAAGTATCTAAATTGCTTTTAGTTATTTTTACAACTCAGCTATGAAAGAAACGTCCTTTGATTTTATAATCTGTGGAGGAGGAGCCTCTGGTTTACTACTACTCGATGCATTGAGAAAGGATTCTTTCTTTGACGATTACCGAATTCTACTTTTAGAAAAAGAAATCAAAAACAGTAATGACCGCACCTGGTGTTTTTGGGAAACTCCTCAAGGGCCATTTGATGAGCTCTTGACAAAAAAATGGGACCATGCTCAATTTAAATCCTCCGAGCTACAATTGGACTTTCAGCTAGCGCCCCTTTCTTATAAAATGTTGCGTTCTTCAGGGGTATACAAACAGCTACATACCAATTTAAAACACTCAAAGAATACCTTTTTTAAACAAGCAGAAATTAAGGAAGTCACCTCAGAGGGAAATCAAACTCGTGTTTTTACTTCTCATGAATCTTTTATTGCCAAACGAGTTTTCAACAGTCTTTTTGATCCTAAGCCCCTTAAAAAACAAAAAAAATATCCTGTATTGCAACAACATTTTGTGGGATGGTATATCAAAACTGAAGACCCTGTCTTTGATCCAGAAAAACTGCTTTTTATGGATTTTGATATCCCTCAAAAAAAGGAAACTCGTTTTTTATACCTACTCCCACTAGACACAAAAACTGCACTCGTAGAATATACCCTCTTTTCTGAGCATTTACTGCCCCTAGAAGAGTATGAAATGGGCATACAGTCCTATTTAAAAGAAAAAGGTATTACCGAATACACCCTTGAAGAAAAAGAACAAGGGACCATCCCTATGACCTGTTTCCCTTTTGAACAATTCAACACCCAAAGCTTACTCCATATTGGAACTGCAGGGGGTTGGACTAAAGCAAGTACAGGTTTTACTTTTATGAATACACGCAGAAATGTTGCGCGCCTATGTGCCTTTTTAAAAACAGATCAGGACTTAAATAACTTTAAAATAAAAAACCGATTTCGTTTTTATGACTTGCTTTTTTTGGATGTTCTGACGCGTTACAACTCAGAAGGTAGTTCACTTTTTAGCCGGATGTTTGAAAAAAATCCTCCAGTTCGAATTTTCCACTTTTTAGATGAAAAAACAAGTTTTTGGGAAGAGTTGAGCATTCTAGCCTCTTTTTCACTAAAACAAAAAAGTTGGTTTATAAAAGCGTTGTTCCAACGGATTTTTTAAAATTTTCGCTCCATCAATTGGAGACCGAAGCCTTTAAATAATTCTTTCCCTTCGGTAGAAATTACAAGCTCGTCAATCTTTTCAAAAGCCTTTTCAGTAAACTTTTTAACCAGCTCTACACTAGCAATACGAGATCCAGTATCTTCAAAAAGGGCTTTGACCTCCTGGATTTTTTCGGTTTTTTTAGGGGCAACTGAGGGGCTAGAAAACCAATGAAGAAGCTTTTCCTTTTGCTCATCAGTCCCTTTTGCCATTGCTTGGTGATAAAGAATAGTTTTTTTATTTTCAATTATATCTCCGCCCAACTGTTTTCCAAAGGACTCTGGATCACCAAAAGCATCTAAGTAATCGTCTTGTATTTGAAAGGCGGTACCCAACAGGACTCCAAATTCATAAAGCTTATGAGCGTCTGTATCTGAAGCACCTCCAATCCATGCCCCCATTTGTAATGCACAACCCACCAGCACGGCTGTTTTCAATTGAATCATTTCCAAATACTGAGGTTCTGTAACCTCTTTTTGAGTTTCGAAATCCATATCGTACTGTTGCCCTTCACAAACTTCAAGTGCAGTCTGGCTGAGTAAACGGGTCAATTTTCCAAACAGAGGATCCGGGTAGGCTTCCAAAGCTTGATACGCTTTTATCAACATCGCATCGCCAGATAAAATAGCAGTATTTGTATCCCATTTGTGATGAACAGTTGCAGCTCCCCTTCTAAGAGGAGCAGCGTCCATAATGTCGTCGTGCATCAAGGTGAAATTGTGAAATATTTCAATTGCCAAAGCTGCACCAACAGCCTTTTTTTGATTTTTTCCAAAAGTTTCTGCTGCCATCAGAGTCAATACTGGTCGCAAGCGTTTGCCCCCCAAATTAAGTAAATAAGAGATTGGTTCATATAAGCCTTTTGGTCCAGTAGAACCTAAGCTTTCTTTTAAAGCATTTTGAAAAAGTTGTTGATAGTCAGAAAGCACAGTTATTTCTTTTTTATAAAAATAGGATTTCTAAAATAGAGTCTCCAAAGAAACTGTGGAAACTTTTTTTGTATTTAAAGTTTCCGGTTGTATATTTGCCTAAAATTGAGGTGATGAAAGAACAAATTGTCGAACAGGCAATACCCCTTTTCCTACAATACGGCTTTAAAAGTGTCACAGTAGATGACATTGCAGAACGAATGAGCGTTTCTAAAAAAACCATCTACACCTACTTCCCCAAAAAGGAAGCCCTTGTAGAAACCGCAGTGATGCATCATTTTGACACTGTTATGGAAAAGATACTGACCATTGCAAAGTATTCGAAAGATCCAATTATAGAGCTTTATCAAATAAAAAAGGAAGCATTAAATCATTTGTCTAACGACAAAAATTCTCCTGTATATCAGCTTCAAAAATATTACAACGGAATCTACAAAAAATTAAAATTAAGAGAGTTCACGCTGCTTCAAGATTTGTTTTATAAAAGTCTTCAAAAAGGGATTGAAACAGGACTATTTCGTAGCGATCTCGACCTAAACTTTGTCATACGAATATTTCTGAACGGAATCCGAGGAATTCAAGATATTGAACTCTTCCCTGACAATGAATTTAAGATTGATCAAGTATTAATCCATTTTTCAGAATACCATTTACGTGCTATAAGCACACCAGAAGGAATTGAAAAATTAAGTAACTATAAAAAAGAAATGAACTT
>VMCW01000177.1 GCA_008081175.1 Flavobacteriaceae bacterium | reverse complement strand
TAGAAACCAACCATAGTGTCATCCCCATACCTGAACCAGGTTGGGCTTGTGGTAGTGCTGAAAGCGGTGGATAGATTGTCCAACCTGCAGCTGCAGGACCTGCCTCAACAAAAAGTGAAATCACCATGATGACACTGGAGAGGAAAAACAACCAAAAAGAGATCATATTCAACAGTCCAGAGGCCATATCTCGTGCTCCAATCTGTAATGGAATTAATAGGTTACTGAATGTTCCGCTTAGTCCAGCTGTCAATACAAAAAAGACCATGATGGTTCCGTGAATGGTAACCAAAGCTAGATAAACATTTGGGTCCATAACACCATCTGGTGCCCATTTGCCTAGGAGAACTTCAAAAACACCAAAGGGCTGCTCCGGCCAGGCCAATTGCAAACGGAATAAAAGAGACATAGCTATCCCTATAATTCCCATAAATAAGCCTGTAATTAAATACTGCTTAGAGATCATTTTGTGATCCTGACTAAATATGTATTTAGTTACAAAAGTTTCCTTGTGATGATGCCCGTGATCCTCTTCTATGTGTGCTGCTGCTGTTGACATATCTTTTCTGTTTTATATTTATTATTGAATGACTTCTGCAAAGGTTTGTTGATCAGCCATCCATTTGGCGTATTCTTCTGGTGTTTCCACGATTATTTTCATTTGCATGTTGTAATGTGAAGCACCACAAATTTTATTACAAAGTAAAAGAAAATCAAATTCATAGGGATCTAGTGCTGTATCTCCCTTTGCTTCTAGCTCTCTACTTTTTTCTGCTCGTAGTTTGTTGATCTTTTTGACTTTAGCCACAACATCTGGGTCCTGACGCATCATTTCAGTGGTCTTGTTTGGCGTAAAGGCAAACTCGGTGATCATCCCGGGAACACAGTTCATTTGTGCTCTAAAATGAGGCATGTAAGCTGAATGCAGAACATCTTGAGAACGCATTTTAAAAATCACTTCCCTACCTACAGGCAGGTGCAGCTCTTGAACCACAACATCATCAAAACCGTTGGGGTCAGTAGCATCGATTCCCACTAAATTTTTTCCATCAAAATCTTGTAAAAAACGAACATTAGCATCACCTAGAACGCCGTCCTCTCCTGCATAGCGTGCTTTCCAGTTAAACTGCTGGGCATAAAGCTCAACAATGAGAGCTTCGTCATTTTCTTCCACAGTCATAATGTCGGTCCAAGTATAAAGACCATAAAGAATAAGTCCTGCTAATGTAATTACAGGTATAATGGTCCAAATGGCTTCTAGCTTGTCATTGTCAGCATAAAAAAGGGCTTTTTTTCCTTTTTCACCTCTGTATTTGTATGAAAAATAATGAAGAAGAGCTTGAGTAATGGTTTGTACAAAAAAGATGATCGCGAAAGATATCCACATTAAGGTATCGTATTCTGATCCGTGCTCTGATGCTGCTGTGGGCAATAATACATCTCCATACTTCCAAAAGGAGAAAATGGTAATTCCATAGATGAAGAAGAGGAAAGCCAACATAAGCTTACCGTTCAAACTATTGTCATTGTCTTCTGCAATTTGAGTAGCTACTTTCTTCCCTTGAGAAAGCTCAAAAATTTTAGTTACTTGCCAAATTGCAATCGCAATTAGAATTAGAACAGTAAATATCAAAACTATATTCATTTATCTCGTCAATTAAGTTTACTAATAATGAAAACGTTCACTTTCACCCATATATGGATCCCCTTTTGCCAATAAAGGTGCTTTTGTCAGTTCTTTAAATACAATGAAAATAAAAAGCCCTAAGAAAAAGAAGAACCCTCCTATTTCAGGAGCTCCTATAAACCACTGGTCGCCCACTGCAGAGGGCATGATCATATTAAAGACATCCATATAATGTCCTAAAAGAATGACAATCCCTGCCATAACGATGAAGTAATTCACTCGCTTGTAATCACTATTCATTAAAATCAATAAAGGAAAGATGAAGTTCATTACCAACATACCAAAGAAAGGTAGGTTGTAATCTTCAATTCTAGTGATAAAATAGGTTACCTCTTCAGGGATATTGGAATACCAAATCAACATGAATTGGGAGAACCACAAATAGGTCCAGAACACACTGATACCGAACATGAATTTACCCAAGTCGTGAATGTGTGAGTCATTTACAAATTCTAGATATCCCTTGGATTTCAAATAAATAGTAACCATAGCAATGGTGGTAATACCCGATACAAACATACTGGCAAACACATACCAGCCGAACAAAGTACTAAACCAGTGTGGATCTATAGACATGATCCAATCCCATGACATGATGGATTCTGTCACGATATAAAATACCAGAAAAGCTGCTGAAATTCTAAAGTTCTTTTTGTGGTTGGAAAGGTCTGTAGCACTATCCTGAGCCAAAGAAAATTTTCTGGAAAAATAACGGTACAATACCCATCCAGACAAGAAAATCACTGCACGAGTTAAAAAGAATGGAGCGTTTAAAAAGCCTGTTTTTCCAGCTATTAGTTTGTCGTGTGCCACAACTTCAGGATCCATCCAGATAAAGAGATGGTTTAAATGCAGTGTAGAAAGTACCAAAATCACAATTACAACGATTCCTCCTGGGAGAAGATATGCTGTAATTCCTTCCATTACACGGTATAATACAGGAGACCACCCTGCTTGAGCGGCACGCTGAATAGCGTAAAATGCAAGAACTCCAAGCGCAATCATAAAGAAGAAAAAGGCAGCCACATAAAGTGCAGCCCAAGGTTTATTGCTCAGCTGATGAAAAACATGCTCGTCATGATCTACATCATGTCCCTCTTCTGTTGACGTTGAGTGAGAAGCTGCAGCATCTTCATGATGTCCTGCTTGTACTTCAACTGCATTAGTTTCTTGTGGATCATGAGAAGCTTCTTCATGACTTGTTCCATGACCATCACTGTGGCTTGCAGCAACAATAGCCTTAGATTCTTCAAGGGTTGCAGGTGCACTTAAAAACCCATAGGTAAGACCTAAAAAACCAATAACCATAAAGGCAATCGCAAGATTTCTAAGTTTATTTGGAAACGTGTACATTATTTTATTTTCCATACGTTAGTTAACAAGCTTACTTCTTAATTCCATTACATGCTGTGCTATTTGCCAACGTTCTTCGGCGTTCACCTGGCCCGCATGTGACCCCATTGCATTTTTACCATACATCAATACATGATATATACTACCAGGGGTAATCTCTCTATCGGCATAACTGGGTACACCTAAAAACTTTTCTCTTGTCATCAAGATGCCTTGACCATCACCTTTAGCTCCATGACATACTGCACAATAAACCCCGTACAATTCTTTACCTACTGCTAGATTTTCCTGTGTGCTTTCTAGGGGTGAAGTTAGATTCGCTTTTGCGTCTTCATAACCTTCATTTGTGTCGGGATAGTCATAAGGTTCCCAGCCGCGAGCAACGGTTCCTTCCACAGGAACTTGTGCTTCAATACCATTAGCAAAAGCATCAGAATCTGCATAGGTTTCATAACCTACAGGTTCATACATATTGGGGAAATATTGATAGTTAGGTCGGGAAGGATCTGCACAAGACTGAAAGCCAAGAGCAATAACAATACTTACCAAAAGAATTTTATACCTCATCTATTCTTGCTTTTCTATAATGGATACATCTATCGCTCCCGATTTTTTTAAAAGACTGGTTAACTCTTTTTCGTTATCGTGGAGTTCGATTTCTACTAAAAATTTATCATCCGTTGTCAGTGGATTTGGGTTTTCTGCTTTTTTAAAGGGCCATAACTTACTCCTCATATAGAAAGTTATTACCATCAGGTGAGCAGCAAAAAATACAGTCATTTCAAACATGACGGGCACAAAGGCTGGCATGTTTTCTAGGTAAGAAAAACTGGGTTTTCCACCGATGTTTTGTGGCCAGTCTTGAATCATGATGAAATTCATCATTACTACAGCTACAGTAAGACCGATGCACCCGTAGATAAAAGCCATAATTGCTATGCGAGTATCTTCCAGTCCTAAAGCCTTGTCTAGTCCATGAACAGGAAAAGGAGTATAGACTTCCTCAATGTGATGCTTCTCTGAACGAATTGTTTTGACTGCGCTTAAGAGCGTGTCGTCATCGTCGTAAAGGGCGTGTATTACTTTGTTACTACTCATTACTTACTGTCTCTTAATTTTTTGTACTTCTCTCCAGAAGATTTTAAAATCGTTTTAACCTCTGCCTGTGCAATAACAGGGAAGGTTCTAGCATACAGAAGGAACAGTACAAAAAAGAATCCTATCGTTCCTATAAAAATACCTATATCGACAAAAGTAGGAGAGAACATCGTCCAAGAGGATGGGATATAGTCTCTATGCAAAGATGTAACGATGATTACAAACCGCTCAAACCACATTCCGATGTTAACTACTATTGAAATGATAAAGGAGAACATAATGGAAGTTCTCAGTTTTTTGAACCACATAAACTGTGGAGAAAACACATTACAGGTCATCATCGACCAGTAGGCCCACCAGTAAGGTCCTGTAGCGCGATTCAAAAAGGCGTATTGTTCGTATTCTACTCCTGAATACCATGCGATGAAAAGTTCTGTTATATAGGCAACCCCTACTATAGATCCTGTAATCATTATCACAATATTCATCAACTCAATGTGCTGGATTGTGATGTAGTCTTCCAAATTGGAAACTTTACGCATTATAATCAGTAGCGTATTCACCATCGCAAAACCAGAAAAAATTGCTCCTGCCACAAAATAAGGCGGGAAAATAGTGGTGTGCCATCCTGGAATAACGGAAGTAGCAAAGTCAAAAGATACGATGGTATGTACAGAAAGTACTAGTGGTGTTGCCAAACCAGCAAGAACCAGAGAAACTTCTTCAAAACGTTGCCAATCTTTTGCTCTTCCAGTCCAGCCAAAGCTCAACAAACTGTATATTTTCTTTTGAAAAGGAAGTACTGCACGATCGCGAATCATAGCAAAATCCGGTAAAAGACCTGTCCACCAAAAAACTAAGGATACCGACAAATAAGTGGAAATCGCAAATACATCCCAAAGCAAAGGAGAATTAAAATTCACCCAAAGAGAACCAAAACCGTTAGGAATAGGAAGTACCCAATACGCCAACCAGGGACGGCCCATGTGAATGATCGGAAATAAACCAGCTTGAATAACTGAAAATATGGTCATTGCCTCTGCAGAGCGGTTGATGGCCATACGCCATTTTTGTCGGAATAAAAGAAGTACTGCAGAAATCAATGTCCCTGCGTGACCAATTCCTACCCACCATACAAAATTGGTGATGTCCCAAGCCCAACCTACTGTCTTGTTGAGACCCCACGTACCAATTCCTGTTGAAATGGTATAGATAATGCAACCCACTCCCCATAAGAAAGCAGTTAATGCAATTCCAAAAACAATCCACCACTGCTTGTTTGCAACTCCTTCTACAGGAGCGGCAACATCCACAGTAACGTCATGATAGGACTTGTCTCCTGTGACTAGTGGTTTTCTAATGGGTGCTTCGTAATGCGATGCCATATTCTTTAATTCTAAAATTATACCTCGTCGGTATTTCTAACTT
>VMCW01000133.1 GCA_008081175.1 Flavobacteriaceae bacterium | reverse complement strand
TTTCCCGAGGTCCCTTCTACAATAGTTCCGCCGGGCTTTATAAGACCTTGATGTTCAGCATCTTCAATCATTTTAAGCGCCATACGGTCTTTTACAGAATTTCCAGGGTTAAAACTTTCTATTTTAGCTAAAACCAAAGCATCTACTTCTTCGGTAATTGTATTTAGTCTTACTAGCGGTGTATTACCAATGGTTTCAAGGATGTTTTTTGCGTATTTCATAAGAATTTTTCAATGCAAATATACCAATCTCTGGGGTACCTTATCGGAATCGCAATACTTTAGAAGGACTGATTTTTAACACAATTTTTGAGGGTATCCACAACAAAATTGAGGATATCAACAAAAAGAATAAATTTAAAATCAAAAGATTAGAAACAGAAAGCACTACAGGAGCAGCGTCCACAAAATAAGTGGTGGGATCTAACCGTATCCACTTCAAATATTTCTGAGAAAAATAAAAACCCAATCCTATGAGATTTCCAAAGAGCAATCCCTTAGACATAATTACCACTCCATTAAATAAAAAAATTTGTTGTATCAGCTTATTGCCAGCTCCTAAAGCTTTTAATAGTCCTACCATACGCGAACGTTCTAAGATCAAAACCAACAATGCTGTAGCCATATTGATGACACCCACCAAGAGCATAACCACTAAAATGATCAAAACATTAAAATCAAAAAGGGCAATCCACTGATAAACACTAGAGAATCTTTCACTTATCGGAATACTGTTTAAATCAGCAGGTAAAACAGCATATAAACGTTCTGCTGTTTGCCGAAGCTCATCGTATTTTTTTACATAAATTTCAAAGGCCCCAATAGCATCATTTGTCCAACCATTGAGACGTTGCACTTGCCTCAAATCTCCGTACACTAAGGTTTGATCGATATCTGGGAAACCAGATGAAAAAACCCCTACCACGGTAAAGCGTCTCCTGGAAGGCAAACCTCCCCCTTGGTCTTTCTGAAAAAAAGCCTCCGTTTGATCCCCTATGCTCAAATTCAATTGTCGTGATAAGGTTTCAGAAAGTAAAATTTCATTACTCATTTCCCCAGACAAATCAGGAAAACGTCCCCTTGTGAGAAAGGGAGCAATACCGCTCCAATCAAACTCAGAAGACACTCCCTTAAGCAATACCCCTTCAAAATCTGCAGCTGTTTTTAACATTCCCGCTTTTAATGCTATGGGATGAAAGCGAAGTACGTTTTCTTCATTCTTAAAATGTGATCTGAGTTCTTCGCTGTCTTTCAAAGGGGTTACTGACACTTGAGACTCATTATTTTCAAAAAGAGTGACCAGTATAGGTCCGTTAAAAACACTGGTCTTATTTTGAATTTCTTGCTGTAAGCCTTTACTACTAACTAGAGCAATTAAAATTGTTGCAATTCCAAGAGTTACTGCAAGAGTAGCTATGTTGATTATTCGTGCAGAAACCGTATTTTTATGCTGTCGGTACCCCCGCATTTTTTGCGCAAAAAACAAGGCAAGATTCAATGAAAAATAAATTAATCCGTTCGTTCCTCAAAAATACAGTTTTATTTTGGCTTCTAGTTTGTAGCTATACCTTCGGCTACTGTCAAAATGAAATACTTCCCGGAGCCGCTCAGGGCGCACGCTACTTAAATAGTCTAAAAAATAAAAAAGTAGGTGTTGTGGCACACCAAGCGAGCATACTTTTTTCCGAATCAAAAAAGCTTCATTTGGTCGATTATTTATTGGAAAACCAAGTCGATATTCAAAGTGTTTTTGCTCCCGAACACGGTTTTAGAGGCACAGCAGATGCAGGAGAAAAAGTTAAAAATCAGACGGACCCCAAAACCGGTTTACCCATTTTTTCTCTATACGGTCAAAACCGAAAGCCGCAACCAGAACAATTAGAGGGAATAGAAGTTATGGTCTTTGATTTACAAGATGTAGGAGTACGCTTTTACACCTATCTTTCAACCTTACACTACATCATGGAAGCCTGTGCAGAAATGGCTATTCCATTACTCGTTTTAGACCGTCCCAATCCCAATATTCATTATGTAGATGGTCCAGTCCTTGAAGAAGAACATCGAAGTTTTGTAGGAATGCACCCCGTTCCTATAGTCTATGGAATGACTATTGGGGAGTATGCTAAAATGATTAACGGTGAAAAATGGCTTGAAGGCAATCTCCAATGCGACTTGACTGTTATTCCCCTTGAGAACTACAACAGAACAACCTCTTATTCCCTTCCTGTGAGACCCTCTCCAAATTTACCCAATGCTCAATCTGTAGCACTCTACCCTAGCTTGTGTTTATTGGAACCCACAGTGGTAAGTGTGGGAAGAGGGACCGATCTTCAATTTCAAATATACGGTCATCCACTACTCCCAAAAAAAACATTTTCATTTACCCCTCAGCCCAACTTTGGATCTAAAAACCCAAAACATAAAGGAGTAGTGTGCTTTGGTGAGGATTTGTCTCAAACTCCAAAACCACAAAAAATTGAATTGAAGTGGTTGATGAGTGCCTACAATGAGTTTCCTAAATCAGCATCTTTTTTTCTAAAGGGTTTTGACCGTATTGCGGGCAATTCAGCATTAAAAGAACAGCTTGAAGCGGGACTCGATGAAAAAACAATTCGAGCGAGCTGGGTAACCAAACTGAAAGCCTTTAAAAAAATTCGTAAAAACTACTTGATCTATCCCTAAGGGATATTCAAATACTTATGGGTTTGAAGGGAAATTTTCCATTTGGGATTTTTCAATACATAATCTACCATCAAGGGCATAACCTGTTCTCTGCGACTCCACTCCGGTTGTAAATACAAAATACACTTTTGAGCCACTTTAGAGGCTTGCTCCTCAGCAAAGCGAAAATCGTCCTTATTGTAAACAATGATTTTAAGTTCATCTGCTCGCTCATAAGCTGCTGGTGTAGGTGGTTTGTTTTTCTTTGGTGACAAACAAAACCAATCCCAATGCCCTGTAATCTCATACGCTCCAGAAGTTTCTATATGAATTTGCATCCCTTTTTGCAACAAAGCGGAAGTGAGAGGTTCCATGTTCCACATTAGAGGTTCTCCCCCGGTAATAACTATGGTTTTAGAATGTTGTACTGCCTGCTCTACAATAGCCTCAATAGAGGTAGGTGGGTGATTTTTGGAATCCCAACTTTCTTTTACGTCACACCAGTGACAACCTACATCACAGCCGCCTATGCGAATAAAAAAAGCGGCACTCCCTTTGTGGTAACCTTCCCCTTGAAGGGTATAAAACGCTTCCATCAAAGGCAAAGCAGCACCTGTATTAACTTGCTCTTGTAGTAATTGATTCATAGTTGCAAAAGTAATACTTTCTAGTGGCGATAGCTTAAAAATATGTACCTTTACATATGGCAAAAATCGCACCTTTCCATTTAGCTATACCTGTAAGTGACTTAGCTGCAGCAAAACCTTTTTATGAAAAGATTTTAGGCTGTGCACCGGGACGCTTTACTGATGAGTGGGCAGACTATTCTTTGTTTGGACATCAATTGGTCCTCCACGAAGACAAAAACCATAAAGGTCATAAGCACTTTAACGAAGTAGATGGAAAGTCGGTTCCTATCCCACATTTTGGGGTTGTTTTGGAATGGGAAGTATTCCAAAAATTTAGCCAGCAATTGATTGACCAAAACATTGAATTTCAAATCGCCCCCTACCTTCGTTTTGAAGGCCTCCCAGGAGAACAGTTAACGATGTTCTTCTACGACCCCTCTGGGAACGCGTTAGAATTCAAAAGTTTTAAAAATATCGATCAATTGTTTGCTACCTAATTCATGAACTCTTTTCTCGTCTTTTTCAATAATCTCTTCGGTATTGCTTTTGCACCCAAAGTGCAAAAAGGAGTAGAAAAAGGGATCTTACTTCTAGCTGCTGTTGGATTTATTATACACCTCAGTTTGATTTTTTTAAAATCCCAAGGAATTACGTTTTTAACTCCAATTTACCCTGAACTTCTCAATGATCCTATCTCGGCTATTTACACACCCTTTTCCTTGATCTTAGTGTATGAAGCCTATCTTTTGTTGTTTTATCTACCCCGCTCTTTTACCTCCTGTGTTTCAAAACAGTTTGAAATTATCTCTTTGATCGTGATTAGAAAAATATTCAAAGACATTCCCCAAATGGACTTAGACAGCTACTGGATTACCAGTGAGCACAATTTAGAATTGATGCTGGATCTGTTTGGGTTTTTAATTCTTTTCTTTCTTATTTTTTTGTTTAACAGAAGTAAACAAAGACTACCAAAAAAGAAGGTTGAAGAGCCCAGTTTGATTCAATTTATTCAAGCTAAAAAAACGGTTAGTATTGTCCTTTTTGTAGTTCTGGGCGTAATGCTGATTACTACTTTTGGTCAGTGGACAAACGACCTGTTTAGTCAGTCTAAAGCTCCTGATCTAGACAGTTTGTTTTTCAATCAATTTTTTACCCTATTGATCATTGCAGATGTAGTCATTCTTTTGATTTCCTTTAGTTACACAGAGGAGTACAGTAAACTCATCAGAAATACCGGTTTTGTAATAGCTACTATTCTGATTCGACTCTCTTTTTCTGCTGAAGGCTATCTCACTATGGTATTAATCCTTACGGGTGTAAGTTTTGCCTTAATGATTCTAAAAATCTACAATGCCATGGAACATCCTAGGACGCGTTCCATTGCCTAGCAAGAAGTGTATTTTTCAGGAGCATTGCAATGGTCATAGGACCTATACCCCCAGGTACGGGAGTAATAAAGTGGGCTTTTTGTGCCACTTCATCAAATTTCACATCACCTTTGATAACATACCCCTTCGGATGGGAGTCATCAGCTACACGAGTAATGCCTACATCAATAATAGTGGCACCTTCTTTTACCATATCTGCAGTGAGGTATTCAGGTATTCCCAATGCCATAACTATAATATCTGCCTGACGGGTAAGCTCTGCTAGCTGTTCCGTTCTACTGTGAGCTACAGTCACCGTAGCATTTCCTGCAGGTCCTTTTTGGCTCATTAAAATACTAATAGGTCTACCCACAATATGACTACGACCTACAACAACACAATGTTTTCCATTGGTAGGTACTTTATAACGCTCTAATAATTGCATAATTCCAAAGGGTGTAGCAGGAATGAAAGCGTCGAGCTCAAGTGCCATACGGCCAAAATTTGCCGGATGAAAACCATCAACATCTTTTTTGGGATCTATGGCGAGAAGTATTTTTTCTTCGTCTATGTGCTTGGGTAGTGGCAATTGCACAATGTACCCATCTAAAGTTTTGTCTTGGTTCAGCTTTTCAATTTGTTTCAAAAGAACTGCTTCAGTGATATTTTCTTCTAAATGAATTAAGGTAGAATCGAAACCTACATATTCACAAGAGCGAACTTTACTACCCACATAGGTCAGGCTAGCTCCATCATTACCTACAAGGACTGCCGCTAGATGAGGCACACGTTCTCCGCGTGATTTCATCCCACTTACCGTATCCTTAATTTCTTCTTTTATTTGATTTGAGGTGTGTTTTCCATCTAAAAGTATCATACTCTTTTTTTTAACGCATGTTTTGCATCATTTGCATGAGCTGACGTCCCTTTCCACCCTGCATCATTTTCATCATTTTACTCAT
>VMCW01000195.1 GCA_008081175.1 Flavobacteriaceae bacterium | reverse complement strand
AGAGCCAGAGCCAGAGCCAGAGCCAGAGCCAGAGCCAGAGCCAGAGCCAGAGCCGACTGGTATTATTGGTAAAATTTTTAAACGCGGCCGAAAAAACGCTATTTCCTCAAAGCGTGCTTTAGACAATGAGATGATCGAGCAATTAGAGGAATTGCTAATTTCAGCAGATATTGGCGTTGACACAGCTCTACGGGTTGTCTCCAATATGGCTCAAGGCAATATGGGTAAACGTTTGTCAGTGGATGAAATTAAACTTTTATTGGCAAAAGAAGTAGAAAGAATAATGGAGCCAGTTGCAAAACCCCTACCTATCTTCGCGCAAAAGCCTCAAGTAATTTTAGTAGTGGGAGTAAATGGGGCTGGTAAAACAACAACAATCGGCAAGATTGCGAGCCAACTTAAAGCTGCGGATAAATCTGTCATAATTGCAGCAGGAGATACTTTCAGGGCAGCCGCCGTTGAACAGCTTCAAATATGGGGTGAACGAGCAGACGTACCAGTTTTGACAGCTCCGGAGGGATCGGATCCAGCTTCGCTTGCCTATGACTCTCTGTCAAAGGCGCAAGAAGAACGCTCTGACATTCTTATGATCGATACTGCTGGGAGATTACAGAATCGCACAGATCTAATGGAAGAATTGGCAAAGATTGTTAGAGTATTAAAGAAAAAAGAAATATCAGCTCCCCATAATACCTTGTTGGTGCTTGATGCAACAACTGGCCAGAATGCGCTTAGCCAAGTTAAAATTTTTAAAGAGCTCGTAGATATTACAGGATTAGTCATGACTAAGTTGGACGGTACTGCCAAAGGGGGCGTTTTAGTTGCTCTAGCTGATCAATTTGCACTTCCAATCCACGCTATTGGGGTGGGAGAGCAACTTGACGATTTATCTCCCTTTGATCCAAAAGAATTCGCAAGTGCGTTGCTTGGAATTGATTACTAATAAAATGCAAAATATTTTTTTTATGAGCATTGCTCTATGATTGCTGTAACGAATTTATAATGGTTGAGTGGTTGTTGCAGGCTGAAAATACTCAGCACGGAAGTAACTTAGCATTATTTTTGGCTATAAAGGCAGCTTTTTTGCATGCTATTTTTGGTGCTTTACAAAAAGGTAAATTTAATCCTTGGCTCATGAGAGCTGCCATTGACCTATCCTATGGATTAATGGCATTGCCTTTCGCGTTATTTATTGTTCCTTGGCCAGAATATTACATGTGGCCAATATTTTTAGGGGCTTTTATTATCCATACTGCATACAAGGTTATGCAAGCAATGGCTTACTCTCGAGGGGCATTCACTGTAGTTTATCCGATTGTTAGGGGCATTGGGCCATTGCTTACAGTCATTGTGGCCTACTTTGTATTTTCGGAAAGCTTCAATCACATACAATGGTTTGGCGTTTTTATTCTGCTGTTCGGTATACTGGGCTTGGCCATTTATAATTTAAGGTTTTTATCAAAGGGTAGAGAAACATTAGCTACTGCTTTAATTTTTGCATGTATAACTGGTGTCTTAGTAGCCTTGTATACCACATATGATGCCTATGGTATTCGAGCTACTGCCAATCCATTTACTTTTCTTGCATGGTTTTTCTTAATTGATGGAATTGCAATGCCCTTAATAGCATGTTGGAAATCCAAAGAAGCTATAAGATACAGCGAGCTAAAAAGTTTGATACCAAGGGGAATAATTGGTGGTTTGATTGCTTTTTTTAGTTTTGGATCAATCATGCTTGCAACAAGGCTAGACAAAGTGGGTGAGGCGGCTGTACTACGTGAAACGTCTATCGTTTTTGCAGCAATAATTGGCTGGCTTTTTTTAAAGGAAACTGTGGGCCCAAGAAGAATAACGCTGATTTTATTGATTGTGATTGGTGCGGTAATTGTTGAGTGGGGAGCTTAATATGTCAGAAGAAAATGAGAATACACTCCTGAAAAACCTTTTAGAGTATATTCCGATCGCCGTATTTTTTATTGTTTTTATCCTTTTTAAGGACGACGTAGTTGTATTATTCGGGCGCGATTTGAGTGGCTTTGTTTTAGCAACATTAGCGTTCGTTCCACTTGTGGTATTTGCTACCGCTATTAGTTGGATTGTTTTGAAAGAAGTGTCGCGTGTTCAATTACTGACGCTTGTGCTAGTCGTAGTTTTTGGGGGTATGACAATATTTTTCAATGATGAACGCTTTTTGAAGATAAAACCTACCCTTATTTATTCTCTTTTTTCAATTATTTTACTGATAGGCGTTTTTCGAAAAACCTCTTATCTAGAAGCTCTTCTGGGGAAAGCGCTACCACTTTCCTACGATGGTTGGATGATTTTAACGCGCAGGATGGCGTACTTTTTTCTTTTTTTAGCAGCTCTAAATGAATTTGTTTGGCGCACTCAATCCACAGAAGTGTGGGTATATTTTAAAACATTTGGTCTAACAGTTGCCATGTTCGCATTTTTTATTTCCCAATATTCAGTATTCAAAACCTATGGCACTTTTAAGGATTAGCACGTCAGTAAATGTTTTTGGAAATTTTATCTTGCGCTTCAGTTATTGACTGCGAGCCTGCATAACGTTACGTGATCACTGTGGCGATTTGTAACCAGATTGCGGGCCACACAAAAAAACCGCTAAAAGGTCAGGATGAAAGCGCTTTCTTTCGCTTGACCGCGAATTGAGGCTTTTATTTTTTAAACAGAGTAAATTATGAAAACTACTTGGAATAAAAAAACCAATCTTGTCCATGCGGGAAATCGACGTAGCCAATTCAATGAAGTCAGTGAAGCAATTTTTTTAACCCAAAGCTTTGTTTATGAAACTGCTGAGGACGCTGAAAAAAGATTTGCATCAGATTTACCAAACGATGATTTTATTTATACCAGGTACGGTAATCCCACTATTGCAATGTTCGAAGATAAAATTGCTGCCATAGAAGGGGCTGAGGCAGCTTTTGCAACTGCATCTGGAATGGCCGCGGTGAATGGAGCATTAATGTCTATGCTTTCTGCAGGTGACCACGTTGTGGCAGCAAGGGCTCTTTTTGGGTCATGTTTATACATTTTGGAAAATATTTTACCAAGTTTTGGCGTGAGGGTAACATTTGTTGATGGCACGGATATTAATCAGTGGAAAAAAGCGATTTCGCAGGAAACAAAGGCCGTTTTTTTTGAAAGCATATCAAATCCGACGCTTGAAGTAATTGATATTAAAGCAGTAGCAAATATTGCTAAATCTGTGGGTGCTTTAACAGTTGTAGATAACGTTTTTACAACTCCAATTTTTTCGAATGCTTTATCTTTAGGTGCAGACGTTGTGGTTTATTCTGCTACCAAACATATTGATGGCCAGGGGCGTACTCTCGGGGGCGTCATTTTAGGGTCGGAAGATTATATCCGAAATACAGTTGAGCCATTTATGAAACACACTGGTGGCTCAATGAGTCCATTTACAGGCTGGGTGTTACTTAAAGGGTTGGAAACATTGGATTTAAGAGTGCAAGCCCAATCCGACTCCGCTTTGGAGATAGCAAAATCTTTAATTGGTCACGAAAGCATTTCTTCTGTAATATACCCCGGTTTGGAAACGCACCCTCAATACGATTTATGTAGGGAGCAAATGGAAAAGGGTGGGACAGTAATTGCTTTCGAGTTGCTAGGTGGCAAAGAGGCAGCCTTCTCTTTAATGAATTCGCTAGAGCTAGTGCTTATTTCTAATAATCTAGGGGATGCAAAATCAATTATAACCCATCCTGCGACTACTACCCATCAGCGACTGTCGGCTGATCGGAGACAGCAGCTAGGGATAACGCAAGGGTTGCTCCGATTAAGTGTGGGTTTGGAGGATTCTAAGGATCTCATCAAGGATTTGTCTTCCGCTTTAGGCAATCTAGTCAGATAAAAATACATGTTTAATTGATCTATAAGTTGTTTTTCTTCGTATTTTGGGAATAAAATGAAATTCAATTCTACATAAGGACTGGAATACATAATGAATGTTCATGCTCCCAACCATAAAAGTACTGTAGAAACTCCTCAGAGATCCGACAGTCTTGACACACTACGTCAATGGCTCTCCGAAGGTGGCAAGCGTAAGCTTACAGAGGAAGAATTGGTAGCTGTCAAATGTTTATTGCCCAAAAAAGAGGACTATCCAGTTTTTAATACTGAATATCCACATGACTTTGAGGTAAACAAAGACTATGCTTCAAGAATGCCAGACCTACAAAATGGCCCGGCTGCAATGATTAAAGGTTCCCGTCAATCTATACAGCACGTGGGTATTTCTAATTTTAGGCTTCCACTCAAATTTAGGAAAAAAGATGGTGGTGAGCTGACGCTTGAAACTTCCGTTACTGGATCAGTAAGTCTCGACGCGGATAAAAAGGGGATAAATATGTCCCGAATAATGAGAAGTTTCTACAAATATTCAGAAAGTACTTTTAGTTTTGAGGTTATTGAGTCTGCCTTAAATGACTATAGAGAGGATTTAGATACTTTTGATGCAAGAATAATGCTTCGATTATCTTTTCCGCAATCTATCAAGAGCTTGCGGTCAAATCTTCAAGGATTTCAATACTATGATATCAGCGTCGAGGTGGTGGACAAAAAAAACGTAAGGTCGCGTTATATCCATTTAGACTACGTATATAGTTCAACATGCCCATGCTCTCTTGAATTATCTGAACATGCAAGAAAAGAACGAAATCAGCTAGCTACACCTCACTCCCAGAGGTCGGTTGCTAGGATTTCTGTCGAAATCTTAGATACTGACATACTTTGGTTCGAAGATTTAATTGACATTTGTCGAAGTGCAGTGCCAACGGAAACTCAGGTTATGGTGAAAAGAGAAGATGAACAGGCATTCGCAGAAATGAATGCCGCAAATCCAATTTTTGTTGAAGATGCTGTACGGCTTTTTTGTGAAGCATTAAAAGCAGATGACCGCATTGGTGATTTCCGTGTTATAGCAAGTCATCAGGAAAGTTTGCACAGCCATGATGCAATTTCAATCATGTGTGAAGGTCCGACGTTTGATCAGAATACATTTGATCCAAAAATGTTCTCTAGTCTAATTCATGTGGGATAGTTGTAACTGAAGCTTGACAGGAACCGTGTCTCGGTTCAAGCGTAGCATATGCGGTTAGATTTACGTCCCATAGGTTATGTCATAGGAATTCTTTTGACGTTGTTAGGCGTCACAATGCTAGTTCCAATGGCCGTTGATTTTACAGAGGGCCGCGGATTTGTGGGCGTGTTCGCTGAAAGTGCTCTTATAACAATATTAACGGGAAGTTTTCTTGCCATTGCGTGCTCAAACGGAAAGGCTGAAGGCCTTGATATTCAAAAAACTATCCTTTTGACTACAGGTGTTTGGATTGCACTTCCACTATTTGGTTCTATTCCCTTTATTATAGGAAGTACTCAGCTTTCCTTTGTTGATGCTCTTTTCGAAGCTGTCTCGGGCGTCACGACTACTGGATCGACGGTGCTGTCTGGGCTTGAAAGTCTGCCAAAAGGCATTCTTTTATGGAGAGGTATTTTGCAGTGGCTAGGTGGGATCGGTATAATTGTGGTTGCCATGGTTTTCCTACCTGAGTTGAGGGTAGGTGGGATGCAAATTTTTAGAGCAGAAGCATTCGATACCATGG
>VMCW01000064.1 GCA_008081175.1 Flavobacteriaceae bacterium | reverse complement strand
TAAAGAAGCACCCTCAAACTCATCTGACCAAACCAAACCACGCTCCTCTACGTTTGCCTCTGGAGCATCTGCAGTCGTTTGTGGTGCGGTGTCGATTTCTAATGTACTGGTCTCCTTTTGACAGTTCGTAAGCAAAATAACAGAAAGTAGTAATCCTAATAATCTCATCTTCTTTTTCATTACTCCTCTATTTCTAAAGTTCCTTTAGAATCGCTCGAATATATTAAAATTTCATAAAATGAGGTTCCTTTTCTTATCTTTAGACTCTTTGTAAAGCCTTATGGAATTAATCCCAAATGCGGGTTTCTCTGTTGAGAACCTCTTCAGAGGGGCGCTAGGAATGCTGGTCCTCTTGTTTATCGCTTATCTTTTTAGCGCGAATCGAAAAGCCATTGCTTGGAAAACAGTAGGGCTTGGACTACTGGTTCAAGTACTTATCGCCATTGGAGTCTTAAAAATTAATTGGATCAAAGCGCTCTTTGAGGCGATGGGAAATTTTTTCATCAAAGTATTGGAATATACAGGAGAGGGGACCAAAATGTTATTGGGTGAATTTGGCAATACAGACACCTACGGTTTTATTTTTGTGTTTCAAGCCCTTCCGGTCATCATTTTCTTTTCTGCTCTGAGCTCCATTTTGTATTATTTCGGAATTATTCAAAAAGTCGTTGGTTTTCTCGCTTGGGGCCTCACCAAGCTTTTTAAAATTTCAGGAGCTGAAAGTCTTTCTGTTGCAGGAAACATCTTTTTGGGGCAAACAGAAGCTCCTTTATTAATCAAAGCCTATCTAGAAAAAATGAACCGCTCCGAGATTTTTCTCGTTATGGTGGGAGGAATGGCCACTGTTGCCGGTAGCGTACTGGGGGCCTACATCGGTTTTTTAGGAGGTAATGATCCTGTGATGCGTTTGGAGTTTGCAAAAAGCCTCCTCGCTGCCTCAGTTATGGCAGCCCCAGGGGCAATAGTTATTGCGAAAATCATCTATCCACAAACGGAGGAAATCGTTACAGACATCACGATATCAAACGACAAAATAGGCTCGAATTTACTTACAGCTATTTCTATAGGAACAGGAGAAGGTATCAAAATGGCGGTGAATGTTGCAGCGATGCTCTTGGTGTTTATTGCGTTGATTGCGATGCTAAGCAATGTGTTTTCGGGATTTGGTGATCTGATCGGAATCAACAGTTGGATTGCGACCAATACTGTTTATGAAGGTTTTTCCATTGAGTTTTTATTGGGGTACTTATTTGCTCCGCTGATGTGGATCATAGGTGTGGCAAACGAAGACATCGCCTTGATGGGGCAGCTTCTAGGGGTGAAGCTCGTAGCCAGTGAATTTGTAGGATACACCCAGTTAGTCGATTTAAAAAACGGCCTCAGCGCTACGCACTTCTCCTATCAAAAATCCGTTGTTATGGCCACTTATATGTTGTGTGGCTTTGCCAATTTTGCTTCTA
This sequence comes from Flavobacteriaceae bacterium, assembly GCA_008081175.1. Lineage (GTDB taxonomy): Bacteria > Bacteroidota > Bacteroidia > Flavobacteriales > Flavobacteriaceae > MS024-2A. Next base: position 4,207 of record VMCW01000064.1, on the reverse strand, counting down.
TTGGAATACAAATAGGAGGTATTGGAATCATCGCTCCCAAAACCAAAAAGCTTCTTACCGAATTGGGCTTTAAAGCTATGGTTGCTGGATCGCTTGTTTCTTTAATGTCTGCGACTATCGCTGGAATTATTTTAGGCTAACCTCAAAGGACGTTTACCCGTATTTTTTTCCAAGTTTTTAACAGCAGGTAGCCAGAGACCAAGGCCAAACCGAGTAATGGAAATGCCAGGTTATAGTTTCCATAGATCAAATAGCCGGTACTGAACATCGTGCTGTATATCAAAGCACACCCCAAAAGCATGGCCAGTATTCCAGAAGGAACACTCCAGGCGGCGTGGTCTTCTTGCAGATCAACACCTTCCTTTTGAGCATCCGAAATTACCCTTGCCCATCCGGGTCCTCCTGGTTGTGTCTTTTTGTAAAAAGACCGCAATACAGAGGGATCTTCTGATGGGGTAACAAAGGTGACAATAAGCCATATGCTGGTCGTCACGGCTACCACAAAAGGAAATTCTGCCCACCCGGGCAGAAACCCTTCAGCTCCAAAGAGCGTGTTTTTTATACTTGGAATAGTTAATACAAGTGAAATCACTCCAGAAGCAACCATTGCTGCGATTTCACTCCAAGCATTGATTCGCCACCAAAACCAGCGCAAAATAAAAATCAATCCCGTACCTGCGCCAAAGACCAAAAGCAGATTAAATAGCTGCATGGCGTTTTGTAACAAGAGCGCGAGTAGTGTGCTCAAAACCATAAGCACAACTGTTGATAAACGGCCTACAGCTACAAGTCTTTTTTGGGATGCTTCGGGGTTGATTTGAGTTTGATAAAAGTCGTAAACAATATAAGAAGACCCCCAGTTGAGCTGTGTGGAAATCGTGCTCATATAAGCAGAAATCAATGAAGCTAAAACCAAACCGAGTAGTCCTGTAGGAAGTTTGGTTAGCATAGCGGGATAGGCTAAGTCATTCCCTAATTTATCTGGTGTAATGTTCGGAAAAGCCTGTTGTATACTGGCCAAATCTGGAAAAACCACCAAAGAAGCCAAAGCCACCATTATCCAAGGCCATGGGCGTAGGGCATAGTGCATAATATTAAAGAAAAAGGTTGCTCCAATCGCGTGATTTTCATCTTTTGCAGCAAACATCCGCTGGGCGATATATCCCCCACCTCCGGGCTCTGCTCCAGGATACCATGAGCTCCACCACTGGACCGCCAGAGGGATGATCAATAAGGCAATCAATGCTTCAGTGTCTCCAAAATCGGGAAGGATGGAAATTTTATCCGCTACATTTTCGTTGGCAAGCAGTGCTTCCAAGCCACCTACCTCTGGAAGATTTACCAAGTACACCGCTGCGCCTATGGCACCTCCCATGGCGACAAAAAACAGTATCATATCTGTATAAACGACCCCTTTAAATCCACCTATAGCACTAAATGTTACTGTTACTAATCCGGCTGTCAGAACGGTTTGCCAAGGTTCAAGTCCCAACATAATTCCTCCTATTTTTATGGCCGCCAAAGTCACTGCAGACATGGTAATTACATTGAAAATAATTCCTAAATAAATGGCTCTGAACTTTCTTAAAAAACGTGCTGGCTTCCCTCCATAACGCAGCTCGTAAAACTCCAAGTCGGTACTCACATTTGACCTTCGCCACAGCTTAGCATAGACAAAAACCGTTAATAGTCCCGTTATCAAAAAAGCCCACCAAACCCAATTTCCAGATACACCGTTAGTCCGGACAATGTCTGCAACCAAATTTGGTGTGTCAGTAGAAAAAGTCGTGGCGACCATAGAAAGTCCTAAAAGCCACCAAGGCATACTTCGCCCCGAGAGAAAGTATTCATTTGCACTTTGTCCTGAAGATTTAGAAACATAAATTCCAATCCCGAGAGAAATAGCAAAAAACAAAAATATTATCAGCCAGTCGATCGTTGTTATCTGCATCAGTATTTTCAAATTGGTTCAATTAAAGATAACAAAAAACACCTCTTCAGAATTAAATAGTTGTTAAAACACTTGAGTATCATCTGATTTCCTACTAGGTTTGTTAAAAAAAGCGTGTAAATGAGGTCCTTAATGTCTTTTTGCTTGGTGGTTTTTTGCCTTTGCTTTAGCAACAGCTGGGGTCAGAAAAAGACGGAATTGACAGATCCTCCAAAGTTTGTTGTTCCTCCACCCAAGGAAAAAGGACCCTCTTTGCTTCTCCCCAAAAAAAACAAATCCCTTCTTTCAGAAGATTTCTTTACTCCCGAAATAAAATTTGAAGACCCTAAGAACGACATTGAAAATCCGCGTTTGCTCTTTGGAGAAAACGAGCAGTTTCTAGACCCTGGAAAACGGTATGAAAACAGGTTAAATCGGAAGCCAGAGGAAGAAAAAAATCCAAATCAATTTAAAACAGATCAGTACCTCGGCGACTTTCGCAACAATGGAAAATACGTCCAAATAGCGCTTCGCGACCACGAATCCCCAGACGGTGACTTAATTCGAATTATGGTCAATGACAAAGAGGTCGTCCCTCAGGTACTCCTTCAAGAACGATTTAAAACCATTGCTATCGATCTTATTATGGGGTTCAACAAAATTGATTTTGTGGCGCTCAATCAGGGGGCCTCTGGACCTAATACAGCAGAAGTTCGCGTTTTTGATGACGAAGGAAAACTCGTGGGCGCCAACCGTTGGAATCTGGCTACAGGTGTCAAAGCCACCTACATCATTGTTAAAGAAAAATAAGCCCTACCCTTCGTAAATTTCAAGCATTCCTTTGATAAAGACATCCACTTCTTCTAAGGTTCCCGTACTGATACGGCACCAGTCGTAAAAAGGAGGAAAAGGCCTGCCTATACGTACCCCTTTTTCTAACATCATAGGACCCAGTGTTCGGATGTCCTTTTGAGAATGGAAGAACACAAAATTGGTGTGGGAGGGTACATATTCCAATTTAAGGTGGTCTAAAAGAGTGTAAATTCGAGATTTTGCCTCTCTGTTTTGTGCAAGAGAAAATTGATAAAAGGCCTCGTCTTCAAGGGCTTCTTTTGCCGCCTCTATAGCAAGAACATTGCTCATTGCGACAATATTTTTTCTGATTTTGGCCGCCAATTCCGGCTTGGCAATCAAATAGCCCACTCGAAGTCCTGCAAGTCCATACACCTTAGAAAACGTTTTGGAAACAATCACATCGTCTCCTCTTTTTACTGCGTCAACCATGCTGGGATAGTTTGGGGTTTCAATAAAATCGTAATAGGCTTCGTCTGAAAAGACAATCGTTTTTTTACTTGCGCTCGCACAAAAATCGACCAGCTTGTCTGCAGACACAAGAGTCCCTGTGGGGTTGTTGGGGTTGCAGAGAAATACCAGTTTTGTCTTGGAAGAAATGCGCTTTTCGATTTCATCTAGATCATACCCTTTATCCGCTCCTACAGGAACCCAGTTGATCGTGGCTCCCCACTGTTTTGCATAGTCCATCATTGCGAGGAAGGTCGGCTCCCCTGAGATAATTTCTCCTCCATTGGAAGCAAAAGTTAACCCTGCAATCTTCAGCCCTTCTGTGGAGCCCCCAGTAACGATAATTGACTCTGGAGCAACACCGTGTTTTTTTGCTAAAATAGCGGCTAAATCGTCCGAATACGCATACGGATAACGACATCCGTGAACAAAGGAATCTTTGATGCGTTCTTGTACCCTTTTTGAAGGACCGTAGGGGTTTTCATTGGAGCTCAAACGAATTATGGGCTCTAAACTGCGGGGGTTGAAGGCTTCTTTTTCTTGTGCGCTAAGGATGCTGTGTGGTGCTAAAAGCATCCCTCCAATCCCTAATGATGAGCGCAGCCAGTCTCTTCTTGTTTGCATTTTTTATGTTTTTCCTAAAGTTTGTTTTTTTTTAATACAAAACAAAATTTTAATTCATAAATGTCGCTTATGATTTAAAAGCGGTTCTTTTTTTTACGGAACTAAAAATTAATGCCTATTTTTCAGCATGGACAATTGGATTGCCTTTCTGGAGCTGGGCTTACAACGATTAATTAGTCCCTTAGAATGGGTGATGCTTTTCTCGGTAGTTGGGGGAGGGCTGTATTTGACTTTTCACAGCAAAGGCGTTCCTTTATTTAAGATTAAAACCGCTTTTAAACTCCTTTTTTCAAAAGAACAAAACAAAGGGATTTCTCGTTTTCAAGCGTTGTCCGCAGTACTTGCGGCTAC
>VMCW01000173.1 GCA_008081175.1 Flavobacteriaceae bacterium | reverse complement strand
CCTCTCCATGAAATTTTACTTTTTATACCTACTTGTACTAGTACTAATACCTTGGGCTTTTAGCCATTTTTTAACTTTTTTGTCTCGTAAAAAGGTAGCATGGATACCCGTTTCGTAATGGGAGTACAAAGCCGCTATTGAAAACGTTTCTTGTAATTGCATTAAAACAGGAATCAGTTCTCCTTGAAGAGCGAGAACCTCTGTGTTAAACGGTCTCAATTGGGTGTTTAAATCTTGTATCGACTCCTTTATAAAGTTGAGATGGCGTTCACTGAAATGAGGGTCTTCCAATAAAAAATCTTCTGCAACGTACAGAAGCAAAACCAATTTATTATTCTCTAAAGCAGTAGTCAACGCTTCGTGGTCTTCTAAACGCAAATCACGTTTTAACCATACAACCGCTATAGAGGGATATTTAGAAAGCATCGGGTTGTTCGATTATTTCATATGCCCTTGATTTAATTTGCTGAAGTTCTTCACTTGGTATTTTCTCTAAGAGACGAAGCATCATAGCCATTCGGTTGTTCTTTTTAAAATATGCCTTTTTATCATCCAAAAAATTCCAATACAAGCTGTTAAAAGGACAGGCCTTTTCTCCTGTTCTTTTGGTTTTATCATAGTTGCAGTCATCACAATAGTTTCCCATCTTACTGATATAGGATGCTGCAGAAACGTAGGGTTTGGTCGCTACAATTCCACCATCAGCCCATTGACTCATTCCCCGGGTGTTGGGTAGTTGCACCCATTCAACCGCATCAGCATAAATTCCTAAAAACCAAGCATCTACCTCATCAGGATGAATCTGCGCAAGCAGGGCAAAGTTTCCCAATACCATCAATCTTTGAATGTGATGGGCGTAGGCATTTTCAAGTGAATTCTTTACACTGTGATGCAAGCAATTCATCTTTGTCTTTGCAGTCCAATAAAATTCAGGTAAGGCATTGTGATTGTTTAATGTATTTTTTTGTTTGTATTCAGGCATTTGTGTCCAATAAATACCCCGCATATATTCTCTCCATCCCACAATCTGACGGACAAAACCTTCCACTTGAGACAATTCAATTGTATTGGGATTCTTTCTGTAATAAGAAATTACATACTCAACCACTTCCAAAGGAGATACCATCTTAGTATTCAGTGCAAAAGAAATCCTGGAATGAAAAAGATTCAGTTGTTCTGTATGCATCGCATCTTGATAATCTCCAAAATGGACTAAAAGATGCGAACAGAAATAATCGAGCTGTTTTAAGGCTTCAGACCGATCTAAGGGATAGAGAAACTGTTCGGGATCAAAAGAACCTATACTATGAACTCCTGTCTTTGTAAAAAGGGTTTCTATTTCAGCAATAAGTTGTTTATTGGGATGAAATACAGGTGGAATTTCTGGAGTTCCTCTCCATTTTTTCCGATTGTTTTTGTCAAAATTCCATTGCCCACCTTCGGGTAGATTTCCCAGCATTAACAAGTTGAATTTCTTACGCATGTTTCGGTAAAAAAACTCTAAAACATACTGCTTTTTACCTGTAAAATATTCAGAAAGTTCTTCGCGAGATGCCATGTAATGAAAGGAATCGACTTCCTCTGTTGGCAAAGTCAAAGAGGAACAATAGGTTTTAAGTTGTTTAGAAAGCCTATATTCATCTGGACTTTGATAAGAAAAATGAGTTGCGTTGTAGTAAGCAAGAAGGTTGTTGAGATTGGAAGTTAGGCTTTGTGTATTTTCTTCGGCGTCAAGTTTGATATAATGCGTTTGATGTCCTTTACTTTTAATTCTTTTTTCAAAGCACCTCATAGCTCCAAAAAAAGCAATCAATTTTTGGATGTGGTGAGGAGCATAATCGGTTTCTTGGCGCATTTCCATTTGCACATAAACAACTCCCTCTTCCACTTGGCTAAACCAAGGGTGATTTTCATTGAGCTGATCGCCTAAAACCAATCGTACTTTCATTCAAAGAGTGAGTTTTGATTCCACAAGCGTTGAAATTTACCACCTTCATCATAGCGTTCTGCCTGAAGTTGCACGTTGAACTTTCGGTCTCTTGGATCGTTCCCAACACCAGAGACATATATCCAATTTCCGTAATTGCTATGAACATCATAATCAATTAATTGAGACTCAAAATAAGCAGCCCCTATTCGCCAATCCATCAACAGCTCTTTAGCAAAATAGGAGGCAACATTTTGTCTACCTCGATTGCTCATCCATCCGGTTTTTTTCAGTTCGATCATGTTGGCATTAACAAAAGGCTCTCGGGTTCTTCCAGCTATCCAATCATCGAGAACTGATTGCTTTCTATACCACTGATATTCCATGTTTTTTATTCCACCCAAGTGAAAAATTTTATCCCCATGCTTTAAAGAGATGTACTTAAAATAATCCCTCCATATTAATTCAAATATCATCCAATAAGTCGATTGGTTTTTTTTGATTTCTCTCTCATAAGCTACTACCTCCCAATAGAGCTTTCTAACAGACATTGATCCATTAGCCAACCAAGCCGAAAACTTTGAACTGTAGTCTGTTCCCAACAAACCATTTCTAGTCTGTTTGTAAAAGGAGAGTTTTTCTGTTTTCCATAAATAGTGCTCTATCCTATCGCTGGCCGCTAGAGAACCCCCTTTAAAAGGAAATGCAGAATGCGGATGAGTTTCTCTTGGGGAATATCCCAATGATTCAAGAGAAGGTATAGGAAATTGCTTTTCAAGTAAATTGCTTTCTTTTAACTTAGAAATTTCAGGAAAACAGGCTCTTACTTTACACTCTTTTTCACATTTTTTTCTGAATTCTGTAAATACTTCAGGAAGATCCTTTACAGCTAGAGGGAGATCTTCTGGATGAAATAAAAATTGATCGTAATGGCTGTTTACAATGACTTCTGGTGGAAGTGATTCCCTTAACTTAATTTCCTCTATTTTTTCTTCTTGAGTCCATTCTTCTTGAAAGTATAGCGTTGTAATTTCAAGTTTTTCAACCCAATCTATAATACCTATGTGTGGGGGCTGGTTGTCAATTATTAACGTGATGTTTTTTTGAGCTAAGTCTCTTTTTAATTGATGAAGTGTTTCAATTAAAAATTGAACCCGAAAGTCACCAGTTTTTCGAAACCCCCAAGGGGTGTCCCTGTAATGAGAAGGATCAAAAGAGTAATAAGCCACCAATCGATCACTGTCTTGAGAGGCATTATAAAAGGCGTAATGATCCTCCAATCTTAGGTCATTTCGCAACCAAACTAAGCTGTTTTTTTGCATTTTTTACTACAGTATTTTACCTGATCCCAGTCGCGTTCCCATTTTTTTCTCCATCGAAAAGGCCTCCCACAGCACAAGCATATTTTTTCAGGAAGGTTCTGCTTTAAAATTCGCCTCATAGCCTGCCTAGAGCCTCTTTGTACGTTTTTAAGCAGCGTTCTCTAGCTAGTTTATGATCTACAATAGGTTTGGGGTAATCTAGTTCTTGAAAGTTGGGCACCCATTTTTTTATGTATTTGAGTTCTTTATCAAATTTCTTAATCTGCTCGGTAGGATTAAAAATTCTAAAATAAGGCGCTGCATCTACTCCACATCCTGCCACCCATTGCCAATTACCTACATTGCTGGACATTTCATAGTCCAAAAGTTTTTCAGCAAAATAGGCTTCACCCCAACGCCAGTCGATCAGTAGGTGTTTACACAAAAAACTCCCTACAAGCATACGAACTCTATTGTGCATAAAACCAGTTTTATTCAACTCTCGCATCCCAGCATCTACAAGAGGATAGCCCGTTTCACCTGCACACCATTTAGAAAATTCACTTTCGTTGTTTCTCCATTCAATACGGTCGTATTGTGGCTTAAAACTTTGCGTTTTTGTAAGGGGAAAATGCCATAAAATTTGCATAAAAAACTCCCTCCAAATCAATTCTTTTAAAAATGTAGGATTGGAACGTGATGCTGCCTTTGCAACAATTTGTCTCACACTTACCGTACCAAATCGTAAAGCAGTACCCAACCGGGAGGTGTGATCCAAAGCGGGAAAATTACGGGTAGATTCATAACTGTCTATGATCTGATCGTTAAATATTACTTTGGGCTGTAAAACAGGACTGGAATCAAAACCCAATTCCTTTAAATCACAGTCTGGCAAAATACTAGAGGAACTGCATTGTGCTAGATATTCCTCAGAAGGATAATGAGGTTGTTCTAGTTTTTCAAATTGTAATAACCACTTTTTTGAGTAGGGAGTGTATACTTTATATGGTGTTCCATCATCTTTGACTACCTCGTCTTTAGCAAAAATGACCTGATCTTTATAGGTTTCAAAACCTATTTCCTTTTTTGCTAAGAGTGTTTTTATTTCCTCATCCCTTTTTAAGGCGTAAGGCTCGTAATCTTCATTACAAATTACTTTTTCAATAGGCAGATCCTCACAGAGTTTTGTAAAAACAGCCTTCGGGGTACCCTGATATTTTCCAACGTTACATCGGTTCCTCTTCATAGCAACATCAATGGCACCCAAGGCTGATAAAATGTATTCTACACGCGCATCTTGTTTTGGTAGTTTATCTAAAATATTTGTATCGAATATAAATAGTGGTAGAACCTTATTTTTTCCGCTCAACGCTTTGTAAAGACCGTGATTATCCTCTACTCTCAAATCACGTCGGAACCAAAACAAGGTAAGTTTTTCCAAATTTTTTAGGTTTTAAGGTTACCAATTCCACCGTCTAGCTGCAATACTTTTCCAGTCATCCAACTACTCTCTTCACCAAGCAGGTAGGCTGCAGCTTGAGCAATTTCTTTCGCATTACCAACTCTTCCTAAAGGATGGCGTTCATTTGCTTTTTCAAGTTTAGTTTCATTGTTTAAGAACTTCGCTGCCAAAGGAGTATCAACTAAAGAGGGAGCAATAGCATTGACTCTAATCTTTGGAGCAAACTCTGCAGCTAAAGAACGAGTCAGTCCTTCTATAGCACCTTTTGAAGCTGCTATAGAACTGTGAAAGGGCATACCTGTTTGAACGGCAACTGTACTAAAAAAAACCACAGAACTAGAAGCACTAGTAGTAAGCAGTCCCAAAACTGACTTCAGTGCTTTTACCGCCCCAATGACATTGAGCTGAAAATCACTTTCAAAGGCATCAATACCTAGACCTTTAAAAGGTCTTAAATTGATACTCCCTGGACAGTATACAAAACCGTGAAGTTGTTCCGGTAAAGCAGAAATGTCCAAATCGTCTGTAGTTACATCAAAAGGGATGTGTTTTACATTCAAGTTTGTGAGATTATCTGCTGTTCTACTCGCTATAAACAGGTTGTTTGAAGGAGAAAGCAACTCTGCAAGGGCCTTTCCTATGCCTGAACTACCTCCTACTATTAATATGTTTTTATCTTTCATCATGATGTGTAAGGACCAAAAAGTGCTACTAATGCATTTTTTCTGTATTCAAAAATCTCTTTCAATTTTGGAGCTACAAGAAGAGGATGAGCTATTCTTCCTAAAAAACCAAAGGGAATTTTATAATCGACTATATCAATCATTTCAACACCGTTTTTTATTGGATTTATAAAGTGTTTATGATGCCATAAATCATAAGGCCCAAAACGCTGTTCATCAACAAAATATGATCCCTCTTGAACATGGGTAATTTCTGTGACCCATTTTGTAGGAATTCCAAAAACTGGTGTTACTA
>VMCW01000028.1 GCA_008081175.1 Flavobacteriaceae bacterium | reverse complement strand
ACCCGCGACCCCATGCGTGACAGGCATGTATTCTAACCAACTGAACTACCAGACCTCATTTGGCGTGTGCAAATATACGCTGCATTTTCAATTTGCCAAACAATTAATTGTAAAAAGAAAAATTTATAAAACAGCGTCTATGGCCTCTGCATAAGTAGTTTTTGGAGAAACCCCAACATGTCTTCCTACCAATTCACCCTTGTCAAATACTAAAACTGTAGGGATATTTCTTACTCCGTATTTTGCGGCATATTCCTGATGCGCATCTACATCTACTTTACCAACAACTGCCTTACCCTCGTAGTCTTTGCTCAGTTCCTCAATGATAGGGCCTACCATACGACAAGGTCCACACCATGCTGCCCAAAAGTCAACTAAAACGGGTTTTTCTGATTTCAATACCACTTCTTCAAAAGTAGCATCTGTAATTTCTAATGCCATGTTTTTAATTTTAGAGTCCAAAGTTACTTATTTTGTGGGTGGATCCTATGAGTTTAAATCAAATTTACTTATCTGTGAATGTCTTTTTGTAATAGCTTTAATTAAGCTTGTAAAACCATTGTTGAGATTCAAGGTCTTGGAGTAGATCAGGTGTTATTTTAACTTTCTGTTTTTTACTATTCAGCGTTAATTTGACCTTTTTTTCTGAATCATAAACATTAAAAAATAAAGGCTTGTCTCCTTTAAAACTTTTTAGATGCTGCTGCAACAAGTTGATCTTTTCTTCATTTAATTCTTTTATGTCTAGTTGAAGTGTAATTTTTTTAGCATTGTTCTCTATGGTATTTTGTAACATTTCAAAATTCAAATAATGCATTCTGGGCGCACCTACTTTGCCTGTTTCTGCATTGGTCCATCCTTGTCGAACTGTCAGCTTTATCCGAATAAACTGGTTGACAACCAAAAAGTGCCTGTATTTTAAGTAGTCTTCACCAAAAATTCGAAATTCATATTGATCCGTAAAATCCTCAACGACAAAGCGTGCCCATCCTTTACCGTTTCTACTTTCTAAATGCTGAACTTCATTTACAATTCCTCCCACAGACAACTCCCTGTTAATCAATTGATCTAAGTCGGATAGGTAGTTCAAAGAAAGACTTACAAAATGCTTCATTTCATGGGTGAAATCATCCAAAGGATGGGAAGAAATATAAATTCCTACGACTTCCTTTTCCTTTTTAAGACGCGTTAAATTCGTCCACGGCTCACAAGGGGGGATGCTTAAATCTTGATACATCTCATCAGTAGCTTCACCAAAAAGACTTGTTTGAGATGAATTCAAATTCTCTTGATACTTAGAGCCAAACCTGACTACTTTTTCCAAAAATGTAATTCCCTCACCATCGGCGTTAAAATACTGTGCTCTATGAGTGGAATCAAAAGAATCAAAGCCGCCAGCCAAAACTAAATTCTCTAATGCCTTTTTATTAGCTGCACGTAAGTCAACCCTTTTTACCAGGTCAAAAACGGATTGGTATTTTCCTTCTTTTCGGTTAGCAATGATAGTTTCTACTGCTGCTTTGCCTACTCCTTTGATAGCTCCCATTCCAAAGCGAATTGCTTGGTCATCATTAACAGCAAACTTATAGAAAGATTCATTTACATCGGGTCCCATAACCTGCAACCCCATGCGTCGACATTCCTCCATAAAGAAGGTTACCTGTTTGATGTCGTTCATGTTATTGGAAAGTACTGCAGCCATATATTCTGCAGGATAGTGCGCCTTGAGATAAGCCGTTTGATAACCAATCCACGCATAACAAGTAGAATGAGATTTGTTAAAAGCATACGCGGCAAAAGCTTCCCAATCTTTCCAAATTTTTTCTAAAATTTCTTCAGGATGTCCGTTCGCTTTACCCCCTTCGATAAATTGAGGCTTTAGCTTTTGCAGTAAGGCAAATATCTTTTTACCCATTGCTTTTCGTAACACGTCAGCATCGCCTTTTGAAAATCCAGCTATTTTTTGAGACAATAACATCACCTGCTCTTGATATACAGTAATGCCGTAGGTCTCTTTAAGATATTCCTCCATGGCTGGCAGGTCATAGGTGATTTCTTCATTGCCGTTTTTGCGATCTACAAAACTGGGGATATATTCCAAGGGACCTGGTCTGTACAAGGCGTTCATAGCGATTAAGTCTGCAAAAACCGTAGGTTTTAAATCCTTGAGGTATTTTTGCATCCCAGCAGATTCGTATTGGAAAATCCCTACTGTTTCACCTTTTTGAAATAATTCATAGGTTTTCTCATCGTCCAGGGGAAACTGATCCGGATCCAAGTCGATGCCGTGTTTATATTTTACCAAGGAAACCGTATCCTTTATTAAGGTAAGTGTTTTCAGTCCCAAAAAATCCATTTTCAACAAACCCGCATCCTCGACAACAGAATTGTCAAATTGGGTTACATACAAATCAGAATCTTTTGCTGTTGCAACGGGGACAAATTGTGTGATATCGTCTGGAGTAATGATTACCCCACAAGCGTGAATACCGGTATTTCTAAGCGATCCTTCGAGTACTTTAGCCTGTTGGATTGTTTGACCTGAAAGCGAATCTTCATCTGCTATATTTTTGATCTCATTCACTCTCATTAGCTCTTCAGAACGCAAATTCTTTTTAAGTTCTTCCTCTGTTGAATTGAAAATCTTATTGAGCTTAATGTTCGGTAATAATTTGGCAATGCGATCCGCCTCTCCTAAAGGTAAATCCAACACTCTTGCGGTGTCTCGTATTGAGGATTTTGCTGCCATCGTTCCGTAGGTGATGATTTGTGCTACCTGATTGGAACCGTACTTTTTGATTACATAATCCATCACCTTACTGCGTCCTTCATCATCAAAATCAATATCTATATCGGGCATACTCACACGATCTGGATTCAGGAAGCGCTCAAAAAGTAAATCATAGGCTATGGGATCTATATTGGTAATTTTCAAGCAATAAGCAACTACAGAGCCCGCCGCAGAACCACGACCAGGACCCACAGAAACACCCATGTCTCGTGCTGCAGCTATAAAATCTTGCACAATTAAAAAGTAACCCGGATAGCCTGTATTAGCAATTACATCTAACTCAAAGTCAATCCGTTCTTTAATACTATCCGTCAGTTCAGAATAACGGAGTTCTGCCCCTTCATAAGTTAGATGACGCAAGTAGTTGTTCTCCCCCTTTTTACCCTCCAAATCATCCTCAACTTGATAGGCTGTAGGAATTTCAAATTTGGGTAATAGCACTTCTCTGGAAAGTTCGAATGGCTCAACTTTATCAACCAATTCTTGAATATTTAAAATGGCTTCTGGCAGATCTTGAAATAGTATTTTCATCTCCTCTTGAGATTTAAAATAATACTCTTGATTTGCTAATCCATATCGAAACCCTCTACCTCTCCCTATAGGAGTCGCTTGTTTTTCTCCTTCTTTTAGACACAGCAAAATATCGTGAGCATTTGCCTCTTCTTTTTTTGTGTAGTAGGTGTTGTTTGTTGCCACAAGAGGGATATTATACTTTCGAGAAAATGAAATCAAAACCTCATTGGCTCGGTCTTCTCCTTCTTCACCATGTCTCATGAGCTCGATGTACAGGTCCTCACCAAATTGTTGGTGCCACCATTGAAGTGCTTCTTCAGCCTGACGATCACCAACGTTGAGGATTTTAGAAGGTACCTCACCGTAGGTGTTTCCAGTCAACACGATTAAGTTTTCTTTGTATTTTTCTACTAAGTTTCTGTCTATTCTAGGTACGTAATAAAAGCCGTTTACATAGGCTGCAGAAGTCAGTTTTGCCAGGTTGTGGTAGCCTGCTTTATTTTTGGCTATAAAAACTATTTGATAACCATCGTCTCTTCTTGTTTTGTCTTGGTGGTCTTCACAAACGTAAAATTCACATCCCACAATTGGTTTTATATGAAAGGATTCTTCAGTGTTTGCGTTATGTGAATTAATTGCCTTTATAAAATGAAATGCCCCCATCAAATTACCATGGTCGGTAAGTGCAAGTGCAGGCATATGATCTGCAGCAGCAGCCTCTACCAGCTGATTAATGCGAGAGGTAGCTTGAAGTACAGAAAACTGAGAATGGTTATGTAAATGAACAAAAGGTGCTTGTATCAAAGCGTCACTTAGATCTGCTTGAGGCTGCGTTGTTTTTTGATCTTTCTGTACTTTTTTTAATCCAGAAGAAGCTTTCTTTAAGTTTTGATGAGAAAGTCCAATTAATTCAAAAGGAACTGTACGCGAACGAATAGCTTTCGTTTGTTCTTCTTGGTTTTGAAAACCCTTGGGGTGAATTTCATTTTTTCGCAGCAACTCAAAAAAGGCTCTTGCTGTAGCTTCTACGTCAGCAGTTGCATTGTGAGCCTCTTCAAATTGTACTTGAAACAAATGCACATACAATTCTCCTAAGGTCGGTAATTTGAATTTTCCTCCCCTGCCTCCCGCAAGTTTACAAAGAGTGGCCGTTTCTTCAGTACACGTATCAATCACAGTTTTACCTTCCAAAGGGTCTTCCAGCCCTTGGCGTAAAAATTCAGCCCCCATGATGTTGCGGTCAAAAGAAATGTTATGCCCTACAACATAAGCTACTCCTTTTATGGCTGCCTGAAAATCTTCCAATACCTCAGAAAGGGAAACACCTTGCTCCTCTGCTAGTGCAGTTGAAATTCCATGCACTTGCTCCGAATCAAAAGGTATAGTAAAACCTGTAGGTTGAATTAAATAGTCTTGATGAGCAATTAATTCTCCGGAGGCATCGTGTATCTGCCAAGCAATTTGAATACACCGTGGCCAATTTTCACTATCTGAAAGAGGTGCATCCCAACGTTTTGGTAAACCCGTAGTTTCGGTATCAAATATTAAATACATCTAGACGAAAATAATAATTTAATAGGGGGCATAGCCAAGGAGTTATTGGCAGTTATTAACCGATTGATTTTTTTCCTATTTTGTATCTTACCCAGGAAAAAGAAAATTCAAATGCCCTTATTGGAATTCACCTCAAAAGGTATTTATTGTAAAAAAGCAGCAGTCTATTTAGACCCTTGGCGTGCGGTAGACAAAGCCCTGATTTCTCATGGTCATTCCGATCACGCGCGCTGGGGAAGCAAACACTACATCACTCAAGAAATCAATGTCCCTATTCTGAAACACCGTTTGGGAGCCATTTCAGTAAGTAGTAAAAAATATGGCGAAGTCTTTTCAATCAATGGGGTTCGTTTTTCTTTTCACCCTGCGGGACATGTCCCTGGTTCCTCCCAAATTAAAGTGGAATACAAGGGTGAAGTGTGGGTATTTACAGGCGATTATAAAACTCAACCCGATGGTATTTCAACCCCTTTTGAATCAGTAAAATGCCACACTTTTATTACCGAATGTACTTTTGGACTTCCTGTTTTTCAATGGGAAGAGCCCAAAAAAGTACACCAAAAAATAAATGAGTGGTGGGCAGACAATCGCACCAACGGAACAACTAGCTTGCTAATGGGGTATTCTTTGGGAAAAATACAGCGTCTTTTAAAACATCTAGACCCTTCAATAGGGAAAATTTATACCCATGGGGCTACTGAACAAATGACCCAGGTATTACGCTCTTTTATTCACTTCCCAGAGACTGAATTAATTACAAAAGACACCTCAAAAAAAGAAATTCAGGGACAGCTTGTGCTAGCTCCTCCAGCTGTTTTAGGAAGTGCTTGGAGTAAAAAATT
>VMCW01000084.1 GCA_008081175.1 Flavobacteriaceae bacterium | reverse complement strand
TGCTGAAATGTATACCTTGTCTAAGGGGATTAAAATTATAGACACTCCTGGAATCAAGGGATTTGGCATGGTCGATATGGAGCCTTCAGAAATAGGAAATTATTTTCCAGAATTCTTAAAAAGTAAAGAAGGGTGTAAATTTCACAATTGTTTGCACCAAAAAGAACCGAAATGTGCCATTATTGACAGTGTAGATCAGGGCAGAATTGCAAAAAGTAGATACGACAGCTACCTTCAAATGATCACTGAGGATAACTCATACAGAAATTGAGATGCGAGTAGTAATTCAAAGGGTACAATACGCTCATGTGTTGATTAATAATGAAGAAAAAAGATCCTCGGGTCAAGGACTTGTAGTTCTTTTAGGAATCGAGCATAAGGATGATAGTTCTGACGTAGCCTGGTTGGTAAATAAGGTGTTGAATTTGAGAATTTTTAATGATGAGAAAGGGGTTATGAATAAATCCCTATTAGAAATGGGAGGCGACCTTATGGTAATCAGTCAGTTTACGCTCATGGCAGCAACAAAAAAGGGTAATCGACCTTCTTATATCAATGCAGCTAAGCACGAGCATGCGATTCCGTTATACGAAATGTTTGTTCAATTAGCTGAGAATTCCCTTTCAAAAAAAGTAATTACGGGAAGTTTTGGGGCAGATATGCAAGTGGAGTTGTGTAATGATGGGCCCGTTACGATTTGGATTGATTCCAAAAACAGAGAATGATCTTACAAGAGGTTAACTTCCATTTCCAAAGGGATGTTGAATCGTTCAAGTACCTCCTTTTGAATCAGCTCAGCGTGTTTTAGTACTTCGGTTCCTGTCGCTTCGCCATAATTGACTAGCACTAAAGCTTGTTTTTCGTGACACCCTACGTTGCCCACACGTTTTCCTTTAAATCCTGAGTTTTCTATCAACCAGCCAGCAGGAATTTTAACCCGATCATGTCCTTCCGGATAAAAAGGGATCTTTTTAAACCTCTTTTGAATTTCTTCAAACAATTTTATTGAGAGGATAGGATTTTTAAAAAAGCTACCACTGTTTCCAATTTTTTTAGGATCAGGTAGCTTAGACGATCTGATGTCCATCACAGCAGCGGCTACATTTTGAATGGTGTGTTGTTTACCTTTTAAAGCATCTTGCAGTGCGCCGTAGTTTGTTTTAGTTTGATGAGGCTTTTTCTTTAATCGCAATGTTATGGCTGTGAGGATTATTTTCCCTTTTAGTCTTGTTTTAAAAATAGAAGTACGGTAACCAAACTCACATTCTTCTTTGTAAAAAACCTTATGAGTCAGTGTTTCAAGGTCGATTGCTCTACAACTTTGAAAAACACTTTTAAGTTCAACTCCGTAGGCACCTATATTTTGAATTGGTGCCGCACCGACACTTCCAGGAATCAAAGCCAGATTCTCAATACCTCCATAGTCTTGCTCTAAACTCCAGAGGACTAATTGATGCCAGTCAACACCTGCTTGAATTTCTACTACTACCTCTTCATCCGTTTCTTCAACAATTTCAATTCCTTTGTTTTTCATGATTAATGTGTGTCCTTCGTAGTTTGCTGTTAAAAGGACATTGCTACCTCCTCCTAAAACACGAAAGGGTTTGTTTTTAAGTTCATGAAGCAGAGAAATGAGTTGGTCTTCAGAAGTAATCTCTGAAAAAAATGCTGAAGTAACGTCTATGCCAAACGTATTGTAATTTTTTAAAGAAACATTCGTTTGAGTCATACCAAGGCTTGCTCGTGAATTTTTTTATAAGCAATCAATCCTTGCTCTAAAATATGAGCAGCACGTATCAGTTTTTGGGAGTCTAAAATAAAAGCAATGCGAACTTCGTTTTTTCCAACTCCTGGAGTAGAGTAAAATCCTGTAGCGGGTGCTAGCATAATGGTCTGACCGCTATCTTGAAAGGAAGTCAATAAGAATTTTGAAAAGTCTTCTGCATCTTCTACAGGCAATTTAACGATACAGTAAAAAGCTCCCATTGGGTGTGATACTTCGACTTCTGGAATCTGTTCTAAAGCATCGATGAGTGTTGACCTTCTTTTTCCGTATTCCGCAATGACCTCTTCTAAATAACTATCGGGTGCGTCAAGAGCAGCTTCACTAGCAATCATAGCATAGGTAGGTGGAGAAAGACGAAGTTGAGCAAATTTGAGAATGTTTTGTATCAATTCCTTGTTTTTAGAAACAATACATCCAATTCGAGCTCCACATAGGCTATAACGTTTAGAAACCGAATCAATCATAAGGGTGTTTTGCGCCCCTTTTGTGTATTGCAGTACAGAATAATGTTCAATATCACCGTGGATAAACTCACGATATACTTCATCAACAATTAGGAAAATATTATGCTTTATTGCAAGTTCACATAACGTGATTATTTCAGATTTACTGTATACATAACCTGTAGGATTACTCGGATTACAAAGTAAAATCGCTTTAGTTTTTGAAGTAATCTTATCGTTAATGTTTTCAAGGGCTGGTAATTGAAATCGAGTATTAAACTCTGAAATCACAGGAACTACTTTTACGCTAGCAGCACTAGCAAAACCGTTGTAATTAGCATAAAAAGGTTCGGGGATAATGATTTCATCTCCTGCATCGCATATGGAGTTAAGTGCGAAAGTTAAAGCTTCACTAGCTCCGGTAGTGATAAGAATGTCTTCGGGATTGACCTCGATTTGGTGCTTTTTGTAATATACAGTAAGTTTTTTACGGTAGGACAATTCTCCTTGTGAAGTACCGTATGGTAATAAATCTAAAGGAGCATTTTTTACCGCATCTATTGCTTCTTTTGGAGCCTTAATGTCAGGCTGTCCTATATTTAGATGAAGTACTTCAATACCTTTGGATTTTGCCTGATCCGAATAAACTACTAATTTACGTATGGGTGAGGTAGGTAGATCGATCCCTTTTTTGGACAGCTGTGGCATGGTTAATATAAAATACAAAAATGCTAAAAATTCACTTCAATCGCAATGAATTAGAAGCATTTGTAAGCCAATTGATTTTAGGTTATAAGTGTTAAGAAACTATTGCTTTGGTAGGACCGTTCCCTTTATTTTTAGTGCAATGATTGGATTTTCTTCCACATTGGTAGTTACAGTAATCGTTTTTCGAAAAGGTCCTTGCCTGTTTTTAGTGTCGTACTGTACAATAATTTCACTTTTTTCACCAGGAGCAATTGGGTTTTCTGGTTTTTTAGGAATGGTACAACCACAGCTGGACTGTACGTTTTTAATAATTAGATCCGCGTCTCCTGTATTTTGAAAACTAAAGGTTCTTTTACCATCGCTGTCGTTTTCAACGGTTCCATAGTCTATTAATGTGGTTTCAAAAAAAATTTTTGGTCCCTTTTGTTGAGCTGAAAGCACAAAACCAGTGAGTAATAAGAAAAGACTGAAATAAAACTTGGTATACATAGGATGTAAAATTTAATTTCTAAAGTTATTATTTTCTTTTAATAAAAAGAGCATCATTTTTATTATAGGACAAGTGTTCCTACTTTTGTAAATCAAAAATTAGACCAAAAGCCTTTATGGAAATCCCTTCCAAATTTAACTCCCAGAGCGTAGAAGTAAAATGGTACGACTATTGGCAAAAAAATTCCTATTTCAAGTCTGTTCCCGATGCTAGAACGCCCTATACTATAGTCATTCCTCCACCCAATGTAACAGGAGTTTTGCACATGGGACATATGTTGAACAATTCCTTGCAGGACATCATCATTCGTCGCGCAAGGATGAAAGGATATAACGCCTGTTGGGTTCCCGGAACCGATCATGCTTCTATTGCAACTGAAGCAAAAGTAGTTGCAAAACTTAAAGAAAAGGGTATTGAAAAAAGCAGCTTGACACGTGAAGCTTTTTTAGAGCATGCTTGGGAATGGACACACGAGTACGGTGGGGTAATTTTGGAACAATTAAAAAAATTGGGATGTAGCTGTGATTGGGACAGAACCAAATTTACTTTAGATGCTGAAATGTCCGAATCCGTTCTCATGGTTTTTGTTGACCTCTACAACAAAGGACTTATCTACAGGGGGCATAGAATGGTAAATTGGGATCCAGAAGCACAAACTACACTTTCTGATGAAGAGGTAATCTACGAGGAAAAATCTGGTAATTTGTACCATATTGCTTATCAAGTGGAGGGATCAGACGAAAAAGTCATCATCGCAACTACACGACCTGAAACCCTCTTTGGGGATACTGCAGTATGCATAAATCCCGAGGATGAACGTTACAAACATTTAAAAGGAAAAGAGGTTTGGGTGCCTCTTGCCAAACGAAAAGTACCCATTATCCAGGACGATTATGTTACTATGGATTTTGGAACAGGTTGTTTGAAAGTTACGCCTGCTCACGATATAAATGATAAAGCCTTAGGTGAAAAACACCAATTGGAGGTCATTGATATATTCAATCCAGACGCCACTTTAAATGAAAATGGAATGGCTTTTGAGGGTCTCGATCGATTTATTGCTCGAAAAAAAGTAGTCAAGGAATTGGAAGCATTGGGAGTTTTAGTAAAAACAGAATCCCATCTTCACAAAGTAGGAACCTCGGAACGCACCAAGGCGGTAATAGAACCTCGTTTGTCAGATCAGTGGTTTTTGAAAATGGAAGATTTAGCAAAGCCTGCGATTAAAGCTGTTCTTGAGTCAAATGAAATTGAATTGCTTCCAGAAAAATTCAAAAACACCTATCGCCATTGGATGGAAAATATTCGCGATTGGAATATTTCCAGACAACTTTGGTGGGGGCAACGTATTCCAGCATATTACTACGGTAAAGGAGCTGAGGACTTTGTAGTGGCAGTAACACCTGAAGAAGCTCTTGAAAAGGCAAAAAAGGTTACCCAAGACAAGTCACTAACTCTAGACCACTTGCGTCAAGATGAAGATGTACTTGATACTTGGTTCTCTTCTTGGTTATGGCCGATTTCTGTCTTTGATGGAATTCGAAATCCGAACAATAAGGAACTGGAGTACTATTACCCTACACAAGATTTAGTAACAGGACCTGATATTTTGTTTTTTTGGGTTGCTCGAATGATTATCTCTGGTTATGAATACCAAAAACAGCCTCCTTTTTCTAAAGTGTATTTAACCGGTTTAGTTCGTGATAAAAAGGGCAGGAAAATGTCCAAACAGTTGGGTAATTCCCCTGATGCGTTGAAACTGATTCAAGATTATGGCGCGGATGCTGTTCGTGTAGGATTGATGTTGAGCTCTGCAGCTGGAAATGATCTTTTATTTGATGAAAGTCTTTGTCAACAAGGCAAAAATTTTGCAAATAAAATATGGAATGCCTATCGTTTGATTGAGGGTTGGGAAATCAATGAAAATCAAGCACCTTCTGAAGCTGCACAGGAGGCGCTCGTTTGGTATGAAAATCACTTCCAAAAAACATTGAAGTGGGTCGATGAAAACTTCGAAAAATACAGAATTTCAGATGCTCTGATGTCTTTGTATAAATTGGTTTGGGACGATTTCTGCTCATGGTTGTTAGAACTTGTTAAACCAGAATATGGTCAACCCATTGACCGTGAAACCCACCAAAACACAGTACGTCTTTTTGAAAACAACCTCAGACTTTTGCATCCTTTTATGCCTTTTATCACGGAAGAAATTTGGCATTTTATTGCTAGCCGTACCCAAGAAGAGGCATTGATAGTTTCAGAATGGCCCAAAGCAGAACCTTTTGATGTGACACCTATTGCTTCTTTTGATCTAGCACGAGAAATCATTGCTGGAGTGAGAAACTTTAGAAAAGAAAAAAACATTTCTT
>VMCW01000007.1 GCA_008081175.1 Flavobacteriaceae bacterium | reverse complement strand
TGCCACAGAAGATAAAATCACAGTTCAAGCAGCACACGCCATCAAAAAACACAATGTAGGTATAAAATGTGCTACCATTACTCCAGACGAAGGTCGAGTGAAAGAATTTAACTTGTCCAATATGTGGCGCTCTCCAAACGGTACCATCCGAAACATTGTAGGTGGAACTGTCTTTAGAGAACCCATCATCATGAAAAATGTACCGCGTTATGTACAAGGGTGGACAAAACCTATCTGTATTGGTAGACACGCTTTTGGAGACCAGTACAAAGCAGCCGATACCGTAACTACAGGAAAAGGAAAACTGACCATGACCTTTACTCCAGATGACGGGGGTACACCCAAAACTTGGGAAGTCTACCACTTTCAGGAAAATGGAGTTGCCATGTCTATGTACAACATCGATTCTTCTATTTACGGTTTTGCACGTTCTTGTATGAATCGTGCTTTAGACAAAGGGTGGCCTTTATATTTATCTACAAAAAACACCATTCTTAAAGCTTATGACGGTCGTTTTAAAGACATCTTCCAAGAAGTTTTTGACAACGAATTTAAAGCGCGTTTTGAAGCCGCAGGAATCAGTTACGAACACAGACTTATCGACGATATGGTAGCTGCTGCAATGAAATGGAGCGGAGGCTTTGTTTGGGCGTGTAAAAACTACGACGGTGACGTTCAATCGGATACGGTTGCACAAGGTTTCGGTTCTCTAGGACTCATGACCTCTACCCTAGTTACCCCAGACGGTAAAACAATGGAAGCAGAAGCCGCACACGGTACGGTAACACGTCACTACAGACAGTACCAACAGGGTAAAGAAACCTCAACCAATCCGATTGCTTCCATCTTTGCATGGACAAGAGGTTTGGCCCACAGAGGGAAACTGGATGGAAATCAAGAATTGATTGATTTCTGTACTACCCTAGAAAATGTTTGTATCGAAACTGTTGAAAATGGTAAAATGACCAAAGACTTGGCCCTGCTCATTCACGGAGACAAAATGGATCAAACACATTATCTTACTACGCAGCAGTTTTTAACTGCGCTGAAAGAAAATTTAGAAGCCAAGCTGGGGTAATCCTTTGTTTGTCTCTAAAAAACCAACACCCTGACTCTTAAGTCGGGGTGTTTTAATTTACGGCAATGCGCAAAGTATTTCCTAATTGCTTCTTATCTTTAACACATGACATTTAAAAAAATAACAGAGTCTGATTCTCTTCATAACGATTTAGAAAAAAAGAGCATCAAAGAACTACTTGAAGGGATGCATCAAGAGGACCAAAAGGCTGTAGCGGCAGTAGGAGCTGTTAGGGACCAAACGGAAGCATTGATTACAAAAGTGGTGGAACAACTCAAAAACGGGGGGCGCCTGTTTTATATTGGAGCAGGTACAAGCGGTCGTCTTGGGGTTTTAGATGCCTCAGAATGTCCACCCACCTACGGAACCTCTCCAGACCAAGTGGTGGGTCTAATTGCTGGTGGAGATCACGCCCTACGAAACTCCGTAGAACATGCAGAAGACGATACCCAACAGGCCTGGAAAGATCTAGAGAAATATAAGATCTCTCCAAAAGACATTTTAATTGGAATAGCAGCTTCCGGTACGACACCTTACGTGGTTGGAGGTTTAGCTAAAGCCCAAGAATACGGTATTCCTACTGGTTGTATTGCCTGTAATCTCAATAGCCCACTTGCAGCAGTAAGTGACTACCCGATAGAAGTCATAGTAGGTCCTGAATTTCTTACAGGCAGCTCCCGTATGAAAGCAGGAACGGCGCAAAAATTAATACTCAATAGCATCACCACCGCTACCATGATCCAATTGGGTCATGTAAAAGGCAATAAAATGGTAGACATGCAGCTTAAAAACAATAAGCTTGTGGATCGTGCACAACGTATTGTAATGGAGGAACTCAACGTATCTCTTGAAACAGCAAAAGACTTATTGGAAAAACACAAAAACATCCGTGGGGCTATTAATGCATTTAACAACTTCTAGAAATATTTTCTATATTTGAGTAGTACAGCTCCCAAATCTGTCTCTCTTTATGAAAAACCTACGGCTTTTACCCGACATTCATCGCCAACAAAAAAGCTAAAGAAAACAGACGTCCATATAAAAAAACCACAAACTCATTTTAGTATCTTTACTGTCCAAGCCATCAACAATGAACAAAGCTTTACTTCAAAAGGGATTAAAAAAAATGGCGTTTTGCTTACTTTGTTGTTTTACGGGTCCTGTAGTAGTACATCAGGCGTTTAAAAATCAAGATCACCCTTTTTATTTTCCTGTGCTTATTCTCGGTTTAGTAATGTTAGTAATGGCATTTTACTATGGCTTTTCGGGTATTAAAACGCTGGTAAAAGCCCTTCTTGGAGAACGAAAAAAAAGGAATCTTTAGTAGGACGTTGTATCCCAACACAAGACCCACTATCTTTGCACAGCTTTTAAACAACATTATGATTGAAATTCGTTTTCCTGACCAATCGATTCGTACTTACGAAAAGGGCACCACTGCTTTAGAAATCGCACAAAGTATCAGTGAGGGACTCGCAAGAAACGTATTGTCTGCCTCCTTCAATGGCAAAACGGTAGAGGCTGTTACTCCACTAGGAGAAGATGGTGATTTACGCCTTTATACCTGGAACGATCAAGAGGGGAAAACGGCTTTTTGGCACTCCTCTGCCCACCTCCTTGCTCAAAGTATACTAGCACTTTATCCTGATGCGAAGCTTACCATAGGACCCGCCATTGAAAACGGTTTTTACTACGATGTAGATTTTGGCACTGCCTCCTTTTCAGAAAAGGACCTTCCTACGCTGGAAAAACAATTTTTAGACTTTGCTCGAGAAAAGTTTGAATTTAAAATGCGAATGAGCAGCAAAGCAGAGGCACTCGCCTTTTATCAAAAAGAGCAAAATCCCTTTAAGCTAGAACTTATAGAAAACCTTGAGGACGGCACCATTAGCTTTTGTGATCATGCAGACTTTACTGATTTGTGCCGAGGCGGACACATTCCTCATACCGGTTTTGTAAAAGCAGTAAAACTCCTCAGTGTGGCTGGTGCCTACTGGCGTGGAGATGAAACCAAGCCTCAGCTTACAAGGATTTACGGCATCTCATTTCCCAAACAAAAAGAGCTTACCGAATACCTCGCGCTTTTGGAAGAAGCCAAAAAAAGAGACCACAGAAAGCTGGGTAAAGAACTGGAACTTTTTACCTTCTCCCAGAAGGTGGGTCAAGGGTTGCCCCTATGGTTACCCAAAGGAACCGCCCTTCGCGAACGTTTGGAAAATTTCCTCAAAAAAGCACAAGCCAGAGCAGGTTATGAACAAGTGATTTCCCCTCATATCGGAAACAAAGAACTTTACATGACCTCCGGACACTATGAAAAATACGGTGCAGACAGTTTCCAGCCCATACAAACCCCTGCAGAAGGTGAGGAATTTTTGCTCAAGCCTATGAACTGTCCGCATCACTGTGAAATATACAAAACCAAACCCTGGAGCTATCGCGATTTACCAAAACGCTATGCTGAATTTGGAACGGTATACCGCTACGAACAAAGTGGTGAGTTGCACGGTTTAACGAGAGTACGTGGCTTTACTCAAGACGATGCGCATATTTTCTGTATGCCAGAGCAACTGGATGAAGAGTTTAAAAAAGTAATTGATTTGGTACTGTATGTTTTCAGCTCCTTAGGTTTTGAAAACTTTACAGCACAAGTCTCGCTCCGCGATCCTGAAAAACCAGAAAAATACATTGGAGCTACTAAAAACTGGGAGCTTGCAGAGCAGGCCATCATCAATGCAGCCAAAGAAAAAAACTTGGATTATGTCATCGAAACAGGAGAAGCCGCCTTCTACGGTCCAAAATTGGATTTTATGGTCAAAGATGCGTTGGGTAGAAAATGGCAATTGGGCACCATACAAGTAGACTACAACCTGCCGGAACGTTTTGAATTGACCTACAAAGGCAGCGACAATGAACTACACCGACCCGTAATGATTCACCGTGCTCCTTTCGGAAGTATGGAGCGTTTTGTGGCAATTCTACTAGAGCATACAGGAGGAAATTTCCCCTTGTGGTTGATGCCTCATCAGGTAAATATTCTCTGTGTCAGTGAAAAACATAAAAATTACGCTCAAAAAGTTTTAAGTTTCTTAGAAAATCACGAAATTCGCGCCCTCTTAGATGATCGTAATGAGACCATTGGGAAAAAAATTCGAGAGTCCGAATTGTCCAAAGTGCCCTACATGATTATCCTAGGCGAAAAAGAAGCTGAAAATGAAACCGTTTCATTGCGAAAGCATCAGGAAGGTGACATTGGAAGTTTTGGGATAGAACAGGTTGTAGAACAACTAAAAAAAGAAATAAAGGAGAGTCAAGCTACCTTTGAAGTTTAACTAAAAAAGAAAGTAACATAGCAATACGTAGAAGAAGATCGAACAACCCAGGAAGGGTTTTTAAGGAGGATCCTCATAGGATCAACCAAAAAATTATTGCTCAGGAGGTACGCCTTGTGGGTGACAATGTAGAAGTTGGTGTTTATTCATTGAGTAAAGCACTCGCTCTAGCCCAAGAATTGGAACTCGATCTAGTTGAAATTTCACCAAAAGCTTCCCCTCCTGTTTGTAAAATATTGGAGTACAAGAAATTTTTGTACGAACAAAAAAAACGTGATAAAGCCCTTAAAGCGAAATCCACCAAAATTGTGGTAAAAGAAATTCGTTTTGGCCCTAACACGGATGAGCACGACTATGAGTTCAAAAGAAAACACGCTGAAAAATTCCTCAAAGAAGGAGCGAAATTAAAAGCATTTGTTTTCTTTAAAGGTCGTTCCATCGTTTTTAAAGAAAAAGGTCAAATCTTATTACTGCGATTGGCGCAGGATTTAGAGGAGATCGGTAAAGTAGAACAAATGCCAATTTTAGAGGGTAAAAAAATGATTATGTTCATTGCCCCTAAGAAAAAATAAAAAAAGAGACGTCATGCCTAAAATGAAAACAAAATCAAGTGCTAAAAAGCGCTTCAAATTAACAGGAAGCGGTAAAATAAAGCGCAAACATGCATTCAAGAGTCACATCTTGACTAAAAAATCAAAGAAAAGAAAGTTAAAATTGACTCACTCTGGTTTGGTTCACGAAAGTGATGCCCAAAACATCAAGGAGCAATTGCGATTGGTTTAAAATTATTTATTAACCCGAAGTCAGGCCTTAAAAGTGTAGAAATACCGCCTCCTTCAAAAACACAAAATAGAAATGCCTAGATCAGTAAATTCAGTAGCTTCAAGAGCTCGTAGAAAAAAAGTATTAAAACAAGCCAAAGGTTTTTTTGGACGTCGTAAAAACGTTTGGACTGTAGCTAAAAATGCGGTAGACAAAGCGATGCTTTACGCATACAGAGACCGCAGAGTAAAAAAGAGAAATTTCAGAGCCTTATGGATAGCACGTATCAATGCCGGTGCACGATTAAACGGAATGTCATACAGCCAATTCATGGGTAAAGTGAAAGCAAATAACATTGACTTAAACAGAAAAGTTCTTGCAGACTTAGCAATGAACCATCCAGAAGCTTTTAAAGCCATAGTCGATAAGATAAAATAAATTTAAAACTACCTTCGGGTAGTTTTTTTTTACACTTCCTTTTGTTACAAATTTATCACAATCCCCGTTGCAGAAAATCTAGAGAAGCATTGCAGTTACTGCAAGAGCGATCTATAGACCATGAGGTCATTCTGTATCTTGAAAAGCCACTTTCCAAAAAAGAACTGAAAGAACTACTGCATAAAATAAACGTACTGCCCAGCCAAGTAGTGCGT
>VMCW01000077.1 GCA_008081175.1 Flavobacteriaceae bacterium | reverse complement strand
GCTCGCATTAACGTCTTGGCATTTTCTAGATATTCTGTGGGTATATTTATTTTTATTCGTTTCATACTACGGGTAAAAATTAATAAATTTGCAACTGAATTTAACTAACAATTATGGAAGTAACATCTAACACAACTATAGAAGAAGGCCAAGTCTGGGGTGGAGGTAACCAACCTCTGAATGCTAGTTATGGTAAGATGATGATG
Organism: Flavobacteriaceae bacterium; assembly: GCA_008081175.1. Classification (GTDB taxonomy): domain Bacteria; phylum Bacteroidota; class Bacteroidia; order Flavobacteriales; family Flavobacteriaceae; genus MS024-2A. The sequence continues at coordinate 5,617 of VMCW01000077.1, read as the reverse complement.
TGGTTTTTTATAGTGTCAGATGCCTTGACCTTTACAGGCTTTCTCGTTTCTTATGGGTTTTCGAGATTCAAAAACATAAACTCATGGCCTATTGCAGATGAGGTGTTCACTCACTTTCCTTTTTTACACGGGATAGATGCTCCTATGTATTACGTTGCATTGATGACCTTCATTCTGATATTTTCTTCCGTTACTATGGTACTTGCTGTTGATGCAGGACACCATATGAACAAAGCAAAAGTGACTTTTTACATGTTACTTACCATCATTGGGGGAGCCATCTTTGTAGGTTCACAAGCCTGGGAATGGAAAAATTTTATCAAGGGAGAATACGGCGCCTTGGAAACTAGAGGAGGACAAATTTTACAATTTGTTAATCAAGAAACTGGCAAGCGAGCTGCTATTCAAGAATTTGCTATTGGCATACCCGCTGAACGAGCTACACACCAGTCCAGTAATGGGATTTGGTACCAAAGTGAAAAGGCACTTCCTAATGTTTCGGTGGCAGAGGTTACCAAAGGATTTATCGCTGATGAAAATTTAGTGATACGCACACAACAACTTACAGAAGACGGTAAGAAAACAGTCTTATCACGCGAAGCGTCTTTAGCTAAAATCAATGAAGCTGTAGGTGTAGTGGAAGGAGCAAATTTGGTTCATAATGAATACGGAAACCGTTTGTTTGCTGACTTTTTCTTCTTCATAACAGGATTTCACGGGTTTCACGTATTTTCTGGTGTTGTAATTAATATCATCATCTTTTTTAATGTAATTCTAGGGACTTACGAACGAAGAGGCCACTACGAAATGGTTGAAAAAGTAGGACTATATTGGCACTTTGTTGATTTGGTCTGGGTATTTGTATTTACATTTTTCTATCTCGTTTAACGATAAAAACAAAAAAAACATGGCAGCAGAAGGACACAAATTAGCCATCTTCAGAGGATTAGTAAAGTTTAAATCCAATCAACAAAAAATTTGGGGAGTACTCCTTTTTTTATCTATAGTAACAACAATAGAGGTCGCTTTAGGGATTATTAAACCGGAAATCCTTATGGGGAGCTTTTTGAGAATGAAACTTTTGAATTGGATATTCATTATTCTAACAATAGTTAAGGCATATTACATTGCTTGGGATTTCATGCACATTCGAGATGAGCGAAGCGGATTAAAAAATTCAATTGTATTACCCCTTGTAATTTTAATACCCTACCTGGCATTCATCCTGCTTTTGGAGGGAGATTATATTTTTGATGTAATGGCCTCAGGATTTACAGCCTGGAATTTTTAGACTAAAACAAAGCGGCAACACATTCTTTTTCTCTTTAATTTTTAAGAGAATATTCATATAGAAGATCGTCGTATCTGTTTAGTAGCTTTATTTCAAAAAACTTATCTTTGCACTCTCAAAAAGGGGGCGCACTACTATGAAAAGTAACGAATTGTACAAAAAAATTGTGCTGGGAATATTGTTTGTGTTTCCTTTACTCGTTTATCTTTTTTTCGCTTCAGGGAAAAATAATTTTGCTAAGCTTCCTTTACTTACTCCTAAAATAGAGGAACTTCCTAACGTCCAACTTGATGGTAATCCAAAATTAAAAGACCACATCACTATACTTGGGTATTGGGGAGGAAGCCTTGAAAACAAAAAAGCTGAAGCTCTTAATCTGAATGAAAAAATTTACAAACGCTTTTATCAATTTGACGATTTTCAATTTGTCTTTTTAGTAGACTCAACCGCATCGGATCAAGTAGAACAGTTAAAAATCGCTTTGAAGGAAGGAGTAGGTACCGATTTGTCCAGATGGAATTTTATTCTGACTGACTCTCAAAAAATTCATTCTCATTTCATTTCATTAAAAACTCCATTTGCTTTAACGGATGATAACAGTACTCCTTATGTGTTTATCATCGACAAGGACTTAAACTTGAGAGGTAGAAATGACGATGAAGACAACGGAACCCTCTATGGTTTTGACGCGCGTTCTGTTGCGCAGATCAATAAAAAAATGATTGATGATGTAAAAGTCATCTTAGCAGAATATCGATTGGCTTTAAAAATATATAACAATAATAGAAGATAAGCTGTGATGCAAAAGAAGTATATAGGACTCTTTTTAATTCTTATCCTTTTTGGAGTACTTTTCTTACCCAAAATTTATAATCGCATTAGCCAAGAAAAGATTGTGGATAGTAGCAGATCACAATCTGCAGAGCCTTTGAGTTACATCGTGTTAAATGGAGAAGCAAAAAAAGTACCTGATTTTACTTTCTTGAACCAAGATAGCCTGATAATCTCAAATGAAGATTATAGCAAAAAAGTCTATGTAGCTGAATTTTTCTTTACCTCATGTCCGAGTATCTGTCCTATCATGAATAAAAACATGAAAAGAATAGAGGAGCGTTTTGGAGATCGTATTGATTTTGGGATTGCCTCATTTACAATTGATCCTGAAAGGGATACTCCTTCGGTTTTAAAAACGTATGCGGAGGATTACGGAGTATTCTCTCAAAACTGGCATTTTCTTACCGGAGAAAAGGAGGCTCTTTACACCTTGGCCAACAAAGGATTTAATATCTTTGCGGAGGTTAATCCCAAGGTAGCTGGAGGTTTTGAACACCAAGGTTATTTTGCTTTGATAGATAAAAATGGATTCATTCGCTCTAGATCAGATCAATTTGGGAACCCAATTGTCTATTACATGGGTATAGACCAGGAAGAAGTTGATGTGCAGGAGGTTGATTTGTTGATGGAGGATATTGAAAAACTTTTAAAAGAATAGAAAATGATTCAGAGTGGACAAGAATTACAGAAAAAACTGAAACCCTGGGTTTGGGTAGTGTCTATTGCTATTCCAATTGTTGTAGCTCTTCTATTTATGGTTAGAATCCCAAATGTAGAATCCTTAAGCTTTTTACCTCCAATTTATGCTGCGATAAATGCAATTACTGCATTGGTATTGGTTTTTGCCTTTATAGCGATCAAAAGAAAAAACATAGTATTGCATGAACGACTAATGAAAACAGCAATTGGTTTGTCTGTTGTTTTTCTAGTGATGTATGTAGCTTACCACATGACATCTGATCCCACACCTTATGGAGGAGAAGGAATTCTTAGGTCTGTTTACTATTTTATTTTGATTACTCATATCTTATTGTCAATTGGAATCATTCCGCTCGTGCTTATAACCTACGTACGTGCTCTATCTAGACTTTTTGCGGATCACAAAAAAATTGCTCGTTATACCTTTCCAGTTTGGTTGTATATCGCTGTGACTGGAGTTCTTGTTTATTTAATGATAGCTCCTTATTATGTTTAAAGCCCGGAAGTATATTTGGTTGCTTGCTTTATTTCTGTTACTATTTAGCACAGAAGAAATCTACAGCCAGTGTTCTATGTGTCGTGCTGTTTTGCAGTCTGAGGAAGGTCAAGCAACTGCCAAAGGAATAAATAACGGTATCTTATATCTCATGGCTATACCCTATCTGCTAGTAGGTCTTGTGGGATGGAAAGTATTTAGAATATTAAAAAAAAGTTAGTAGTAGATGTAACAATTGCCAATAAATCCAGTCTATATATATGGTTTCAGTGCAGACTTCTACTTTTAAAGTATAAATCCAATGATTAAAATAAATGAACTTCACAAGTCTTACAAGATGGGAACTTCCTCATTACACGTTCTCAAGGGAATAAACATTGACATTGAAGAAGGCGAGTTAGTTGCTATCATGGGTTCCTCAGGGTCTGGTAAATCAACACTGCTCAATATATTAGGGATGTTGGATGTTGCTGATGAAGGGGATTACATTTTAGATGGAGTGCCAATAAAGAACTTAAACGAAACCAAAGCAGCAAAATATAGAAATCAATTTCTAGGATTTATATTCCAATCGTTTAATTTAATCAACTACAAAACAGCTCTGGAAAACGTATCTTTACCCTTGTATTACCAAGGGATTGCAAGAAAAGAACGTCAAGAAGCTGCTTTAGATTATTTGGACCGTGTGGGATTAAAAGATTGGGCAACTCACCTACCAAGCGAGTTGTCTGGGGGTCAAAAGCAACGTGTTGCAATAGCACGAGCCATGGCTTCAAAACCAAAGGTGCTTCTTGCTGATGAACCTACAGGAGCTCTAGACACAAAGACCTCTTACGAGGTGATGGATTTGATTCAAAAGATTAATGAAGAGGGAAAAACCATTTTGGTTGTCACGCATGAACCCGATATTGCCCAAATGTGCAAACGTATTGTTCAGTTAAAAGACGGTGTGATCATCGAAGACAAAAAAATAAAACAAGTTTTAGCCTCTACTCATGTTTAATAGGGATCGTTGGAGAGAAATATTTGACACTATTCGCAAAAATAAGCTGCGTACTTTTCTGTCTGGCTTTACCGTGGCACTGGGGATTTTTATTTTTATCATTCTTTTCGGTCTTGGCAACGGCCTAAAAAACACTTTTCAAGAGTTTTTTCTAGATGACGCTTCCAATGCGATTTTTTTATATCCAGGGAGAACCTCTATTCCTTATAAAGGGTTTAAAGCCAACAGAAGAATTGAATTTAAAAACGATGATCTTGAAGAAATCAAAGAAAATTTTGCTTATTTCCTTGAATACCTCACGCCCAGAATCACTAGGAGTGCTTTAACCAGCTACAAAAATGAAAGCAACAACTACACCACAAGGGCAGTAGCCCCTGGTCATCAGTTTGTTGAAAAAACCATAATAATGAAGGGAAGGTATCTTGACCAACTCGATATTAAGGAAAAAAAGAAAAGTGCTGTTATTGGTCGCTTGGTAGCGAAAGACCTTTTTAAAACCGAAGACCCTATTGGTAAATACATTAATGTAGGAGCAACTGTTTTTAAAGTTGTTGGCGTTTTCCAAGATGACGGTGGCGATAATGAGGAACGCAACATTTACATACCCTACACTACGCGTCAGTTGATAGAAAAAAGCAACGACAAAGTAGATCAAATTGTAATGACTTTTAGAAAGGAATTGGGACATGCAGGAGCATTGGCTTTCGAACAATCAGTGAAAAAATACTTGAAAGAAAAGAAAGCCATTGCACCAGAAGATCCCAATGGGATTTATGTACAAAACTTAACTGATGATTTAAAAAGATCACAACAGTTTGCTGTGGTTCTTCAGCTAATTGTGAGTTTTGTAGGCTTGGGAACGCTGATAGCTGGTATAATTGGCATTTCAAACATAATGGTTTTTGTGGTTAAGGAGCGCACCAAAGAGTTGGGCATCCGAAAAGCTTTGGGAGCGACTCCTCTTTCTGTGATTCAAATGATCCTTCAGGAATCTGTTTTTATCACGGCACTTTCAGGTTTTCTTGGTTTGTTTTTGGGGATAGTGGTTTTAGAAAACATCGGATTAACCCTAGAAGATTATTTTATTAAAAATCCATTTATCGATTTGGGGACCGCACTATCGGCTACTCTAGTCTTAATTATTTTTGGAGCTATAGCAGGTTACATTCCTGCAAAAAGAGCTTCTAGTATCAAACCCATAGTTGCCCTAAGAGATGAATAGCTTAAAAGTACTTTTTGATCGAGACACTTGGCAAGAAATTTTTGGGTCTATATCCAAAAACAAAACACGTAC
>VMCW01000150.1 GCA_008081175.1 Flavobacteriaceae bacterium | reverse complement strand
TTGGCAATACTTCCTTTAGCCAAAAAAAAATTGATTCACTCTCCTGTTCATGTAAACGCTACAACAGGAAGTACAGGTGCTGGAGTGGGGCTCAGCCAAACCAGTCACTTCAGTTGGAGAAACAATAATTTTTCTTGGTACAAGCCTTTCACTCATCAACATTTAGGAGAAATACATCAAACTTTAGAACAACTTGAAAATCCTTCAAAAATTCACTTTTTACCCCATAGAGGAAATTTTACAAGAGGGATTTTTGCAACAGCTTACACTCCTTTTGAAGGTAGTTTAGAAGAAGTTACTACGCTCTATGAGGATTTTTACCAGGAGCATCCCTTTACTTTTATATCTAAAGAAGAACTTAGCCTAAAAACGGTAATCAACAGCAATCGTTGTTTTTTGCACTTACATCTTCACGAAAACACCCTATTGGTAACCAGTATAATTGATAATTTGATCAAAGGAGCATCTGGACAAGCTGTACAGAACACCAATTTGATTATGGGATGGGAAGAAACTCTCGGACTTCAGCTGAAAACATCAATCTTCTAAATCAATCACATGAAAATAGCAATTCTAGGAACCGGTAATTTAGGCTTAAGTATAGCAAAAGGATTGATTATCAACAACACCTACACAACGCTCTATTTAACAAAAAGAAACATCAGTTCCTTAAAATCTTTAGATCAGTATAAAAAAGTCTTCCTTACTTCTGATAATTTAGAAGCAGTTCAGCAATCGGATATATTGATTTTTGCCGTGCAACCCAATCAATTCAAATCACTACTTGAAAAAGTCAAACCTCATCTCAACGAAAAGCATGTGGTAATTTCCACCATTACAGGTTTTTCAATTCAGCACATAGAAAAGATAATTGGAACTTCTATTCCTATCGTTAGATCCATGCCCAATACAGCGATCTCAGTGGGTAAATCAATGACCTGTCTTTGTGCCAATACAGCTGGTTTAAAAAAACTCCCTATTGCAGAAGCTATTTTCAATGGATTGGGAACCAGTTTAGTTATTGAAGAAAAGCATATGCAAGCAGCTACTGTTTTGTGTGCTAGTGGTATTGCTTTTTGGATGCGTCTTATACGAGCTACCACTCAAGGGGGTGTTCAGCTGGGGTTTGATGCTGACGTTGCTTTACAAATGTCTATGCAAACGGCCATGGGAGCTGCGAGTCTTTTGATAGAAACAGGAACCCATCCCGAGGAAGAAATAGACCGGGTTACAACACCAAAGGGATGTACCATCACAGGGCTAAATGAAATGGAACATCAAGGATTGAGCTCTTCACTGATCAAAGGCATCAATGCCTCTTTTGAAAAAATTAATGAAATTGCTCAAGAATAAAACCAAAGTTTATGAATTTATTTAATGTGTATCCTTTATATGACATCACTCCAGTCCGGGCAGAAGATGTCTTTGTTTACGATTCTAAAGGAGAACAATATTTAGATCTTTACGGTGGTCATGCTGTGATCTCCATAGGCCATAGTCACCCACACTACGTAAAGTCTTTAAAGACCCAATTGGAACAAATTGGATTTTATTCAAATGCAGTACAAAACCCATTACAACAAAAATTAGCTGATGCTATTGGAGAACAGTCCTGCTTACACAAGTATGAGTTGTTCCTTTGCAACAGTGGAGCAGAGGCGATAGAAAACGCTCTGAAATTAGCCTCTTTTCACACCCAAAAAAAACGAGTTATAGCGTTCCAAAATTCCTTTCATGGAAGGACATCTGCTGCGGTTGCTGTAACGGACAATTCCTCCATCAACGCTCCCCTAAACGAACAACACCAGGTAACTTTTATTTCTTTTGATGATTTTGAAACCCTTGAAAAAGAACTAAAAAAAGGAGATGTATGTGCCTTAATTTTTGAAGCCATACAAGGGGTTGGAGGTTTAGATGAACCTTCTGAAGATTTTGTCTACCAAATGGAAGAACTGTGCAACAAATATAAAGTCTGTCTAATTGCAGACGAAGTTCAGGCAGGTTTTGGCAGAACGGGTAGTTTTTTTGCATTTCAAAAATACAAGATCAACCCTCATATCATTACAATGGCAAAAGGCATGGGGAATGGATTTCCAATTGGTGGAATTTTAATTCATTCAGAGATAAAAGCAAAATACGGAATGCTAGGAACTACTTTTGGAGGAAACCATTTGGCTTGTTGTGCCTCATTAGCTGTTTTAGAAATACTAAAAAAAGAAGATCTTCAACAAAAAACAAAAGCTTTAGAAGTCTTTTTTAGAAGTAAAGCAGCTGCGATTCCACAGATAAAAAAAATCAAGGGAAGGGGACTCATGCTTGGAATTGAATTTGATTTTGAAGTTGCTGAACTGAGGAAAACATTGATCTATAAACACCATATTTTTACGGGTGGAAGTAGCAACAAAAACCTGATTAGAATACTACCCCCACTTACTGTAAAAGAAACTCATTTAGAACATTTTTTCAATGCATTAAAAAAGGCACTGTCAAGCACAAACTAGGAACATGAAACAATTTTTAACACTTGACGATCTTCCCAATTTAGACCAAGCAGTCAATGAGGCGATCGCACTAAAAAAAGACCCCTTCCAATGGGAAGCACTAGGTAAAAACAAAACTTTGGGAATGCTGTTTTTCAATCCTAGCTTACGAACCCGTCTCAGTACCCAAAAGGCAGCACAAAATTTAGGAATTAAAACCATGGTCATGAATTTTTCCAATGAAGCTTGGGCTATAGAGTTTGAAGATGGTACGCAAATGAGTGGCTTGCGATCAGAACACATTCGAGAGGCTGCAGCAGTGATTTCTCAATATTGTGACCTACTCGCCATAAGAGCTTTTGCAAGCTTGAGTGATCAAAAGAAGGATGAAGAAGAGCAAGTATTGAATAGTTTTGCCAAATACGCAACCATCCCAGTAATTAATATGGAAAGTGCTACCGCCCACCCTTTACAGGCCCTAGCCGATGCGATTACAATCAAAGAATACTCTCCGAAAAAGCGCCCTAAAATTGTCTTAACCTGGGCGCCACATCCCAAAGCCCTGCCCCATGCTGTAGCCAATTCATTTATAAGAATGACACAGCAATTGGATGCTGAATTTGTAATTACACACCCTCAGGGATATGAACTCAATCCAAATATTTGCAAGGAAACTCCTATAGAATACAATCAAGAAAAAGCCCTTGAAGGTGCAGATTTTATCTATGCTAAAAACTGGTGTTCCTACACAGATTACGGTAAAATACTCAGAACCGATAGTGACTGGATGCTAACACCCGAAAAAATGAAAGGCACAGCAAATGGCAAATTCATGCACTGCCTACCCATACGAAGAAATGTAGTAGCCGCAGATGGGGTCCTAGACACTCCAAATTCATTAGTCATTCAACAAGCAAACAACAGAACCTTTTCTGCTCAACTTGTTCTTAAAAAAATCTTAGAAAATGGATAAGCTTCATCTGGTAAAAATTGGAGGAAATATAATCGAACAACCTGCTGCTCTCTCCTCTTTTTTAAGAGATTTTGCTGAACTTAAGGGTCCGAAAATCTTAGTTCATGGGGGAGGAAAAGAAGCGACCGGATTAGCAAATAAACTAAATATACCCGTGCGCATGGTAGACGGTAGACGAATCACAGATAAAACAAATCTGGAATTGATTACTATGGTCTATGCCGGAAAGCTCAACAAGTCCTTAGTGGCGCAACTCCAAGCCTTTTCGTGTGATGCCTTAGGTTTGTCTGGTACAGATGCTAATGCATACCAAGCAAAAAAAAGAGCTGTAGGTGATATCGACTATGGATATGTGGGTGATCTTACGGTGATAAATACAGCCTTTTTTAAAAAAATATTAAGTCAAAATATAAGCCCCATCTGTTGTGCAGTTTCACATGACGGTCAGGGGCAGTTGCTCAACATCAATGCCGACACAATCGCTGCGGGAATTGCAAAAGCTTTGTCCTCAAGTTATCATGTAACCCTAAGCTACTGTTTTGAAAAAAAAGGGGTGCTTCAAGACATCGAGGACGAGCAGTCTGTAATACCCAAAATTAATTTAAAAAAATACCAGGAACTCAAAACAAAAGGAATCATTGCTCAAGGGATGTTACCCAAACTTCAAAACTGTTTTGAAGCTCTTGATCAAGGAGTTCAAGAAATCCGAATAGGAGGGCCAGAACTCTTATCCAAAAAGAGTTACTACACTAAAATTTACAAATAATGTTGACCCAAAAAGCAATTGCCCTTTTACAAGATCTAATCCGAATCGAATCCTTTTCAGGAAATGAAGCGGGTACCGCAAAACGACTAGAACAATGGTTTGAAGAGTTCGGCATTCTATACCAAAGAAAAGAGCATAATCTCTGGGCAACTAATAAAGCTTTTGACCCCTCCAAGCCTACTCTATTACTTAACTCCCACCATGACACCGTTCAACCTAATCAAGCTTACACTCGCAACCCCTTCTCTCCCGAAATAGAAAACGGAAAGCTCTATGGACTAGGCAGTAATGATGCTGGTGGTGCTTTGGTATCCCTTTTAGCATTGTTCACTCATTATTACGAACATCCTAACCCAAATTACAACCTTCTTTTTGTCGCCTCTGCAGAAGAAGAAATCGCGGGTGTAAATAGCCTACGGGGGCTGCTACCTTATTTACCTAAGATAGATTTGGCAATCGTTGGAGAACCAACTTTAATGAACTTGGCCATTGCAGAAAAAGGTCTTGTTGTTTTTGATTTGGTTATTAAAGGAACACCGAGTCATGCTGCTCATCCAAATGAGGACAATGCCTTGCTCAAAGTTCCAGAAATAATTAAACAAATAGAAGGACTCTCTTTTGAACGGGTCTCTCCACTACTAGGACCTGTAAAAGCTACTTTAACCCAAATAAAGGGTGGTAGCCAACACAATGTAGTCCCTTCTGAGGTCTCGCTTGTATTGGACGTTCGTGTAAACGAATGCTACACCAACGAAAACATAGAAGAAATTGTAAAAAGCCAACTTTCCTGCGAGGTGAAGGCACGATCCTTACGCCTTAAAAGTTCGTCAATTGAAGAAACACATCCACTCGTAGAAGCTGGAAAAAAATTAGGTAAAAAACCCTATGGATCTCCTACATTGTCTGATCAAGCGGCATTGAATTGCCCCTCTCTAAAATTGGGACCAGGTGACTCCACCCGGTCACATGCAGCGGATGAGTATATTTACGTTAGTGAAATTGAAGAAGGCATTGCCTTTTATATTGACTTATTAAAGCAAATTTTATAAAATGAAACTCTGGCAAAAAGAAACCCCTACAAACCAAAAGATAGATCACTTTACAGTGGGAAAAGACCGTGAATACGACCTTGTCTTAGCTCCCTACGACTGTATCGCATCCAAGGCACATGCGCGTATGTTGGGAAAAATAGGCCTTTTGAGCACTTTGGAAACCGAACAGCTCGTCAAAGAATTAGACGCTATCCAGAAAACTGCAGAAGAGGGTAGTTTTACAATTGAGGAGGAGTTTGAGGACATGCACTCTAAAATTGAATTTTTACTCACAAAAAAGCTGGGTGATACAGGAAAAAAAATTCACACGGCTCGTTCGCGAAATGATCAAGTGCTGGTCGCCCTTCAACTGTTTCTAAAAGGAGCATTGTCTGAAATTAAAATACAAGCGCTTGAACTTTTTGATCAACTCCTTCAATTGTCTGAAAAGCATCAAGACAAATTAATGCCGGGATACACCCACATGCAAGTAGCCATGCCTTCCTCATTTGGTTTGTGGTTTTCAGCTTATGCAGAAAGCTTAATTGATGACGTCTCTTTTCTAAATACTGCTCAACAGCTTACCGACCAAAAT
>VMCW01000145.1 GCA_008081175.1 Flavobacteriaceae bacterium | reverse complement strand
CGACAATACAGACAGCGTATATGTGGATTTTGACACTTTTCTTGCTGAAGAAACCAAAACACCTGTAGATGAACGTATCGAGGTAGTCTCCGTACTTACTCCTAATTTTTTACACTTCCCCATGGCGAAAAAACTGTTGGAAAATGGTTTTCATGTGATCTGTGAAAAACCATTGACTACTTCTTATGCTGAAGCCCTTGAACTTGAGGCTCTTCAAAAGAAAAACAAAGCAATTTTTGCCGTGACCTACACCTACACAGGATATCCCATGGTGCGACACATGAAACACATGATTGCTACGGGTGCTTTAGGTGCAATTCAAAAAGTGGATGTACAATATTATCAAGGGTGGATAAACCCAGTAATTCACGATCCTGAAGTTCGAAAGACAGTATGGCGTTTGGACCCTAAAAAAGCTGGGATAAGCTCTTGCATTGGAGATATAGGAACCCACGCTTTTCAAATGACAGAATACCTCACGGGACTTGAAGTGAAATCTGTTTTGTCAGACCTCAACATGCTTTACGATGACAACAGTTTAGATCTGGATGGGACTGTATTGATTCGTTTTTCAGATACCGCAAAAGGGGTTATTCGCGCCAGTCAGATTGCTACAGGTGAAGAAAATGGTCTTACCGTAGCAGTTTATGGAAGAAAAGGGGCATTCAAATGGGAACAAGAAAATCCAAACGTACTATACCATATTACCGATGACGAACCCAAAAGAATCATCAAGCCAGGTCATGCTTATGTCTCGGACGTTGCTGCGGACGGAACCAAACTGCCTGGAGGTCACCCCGAAGGAATTTTTGATGCAATGGGAAATATTTACAAAGGAGTAGCCAAGGCCCTACGAGGAGAAACTGCCTATGCAGGTGAATATCCTACCATGAATGATGGTGTTCGTGGGATGCTCTTTATCGAAAAAGTTGTTGAATCTCATAAAAAAGGAAATGTATGGCTCAGCCTGGAAAAGCAATGAAAACAGTAAAAGGACCTGGAATTTTTCTTGCGCAATTTGTTGATAGTAAAGCTCCGTTTAATAGCCTTGATGGAATGTGCCAATGGGCAGCAGACCTAGGCTATAAAGGAATTCAAATTCCTACATGGGAGTCCTTTCTCATCGATTTAGACAAGGCCGCAGAAAGTCAAACTTATTGCGATGAACTCAAAGGGAAAATCAACTCTTATGGTTTGGAAATTACTGAACTCTCTACCCATTTGCAGGGTCAGCTCGTCGCAGTACACCCCGCCTATGATTTGATGTTTGACAATTTTGCGCCGGCCGCGCTAAAAAACAATCCCAAAGAGAGAACCGCCTGGGCCGTAGAAACTTTGAAAAAAGCGGCAATTGCCAGCAAACGACTAGGGCTAAATGTTCACGCCACATTCTCTGGTGCACTACTTTGGCATACTTGGCACCCCTGGCCTCAACGCCCGGAAGGTCTAGTAGAGCTCGGTTTTACAGAGCTGGCTAAAAGATGGAAACCTATTTTGGACGTTTTTGATGAAAATGGTGTGGACGTCTGCTATGAAATACACCCTGGAGAAGATTTACACGACGGTGTAACTTTTGAGCGCTTTTTAGAGGCTACAGGAAATCATAAAAGAGTAAACATCCTTTACGATCCCAGTCATTTTGTATTACAACAACTGGATTATATCGAGTATATAGATCACTATCATGAGTTTATCAAAGCCTTTCATGTTAAAGACTCTGAGTTTAAGCCCAACGGTAAAAAGGGTGCTTTTGGAGGATATGGCGATTGGATTGATCGGGCGGGTCGATATCGTTCCCCCGGAGACGGTCAGATTGATTTTAAAACCATTTTTACTAAACTGACCGAATACGGTTGTGATGTATGGGCTGTTATGGAGTGGGAATGCTGTATAAAAAGTCCTGAACAGGGAGCTCGAGAAGGCGCTCCCTTCATTAAAAAACACATCATAGAAGCAACTCAAAAAACATTCGATGACTTTGCCGGAGGAGCTATAGATGAAGCCTTCCTGAAAAAGATTTTAAACCTTTAATGTATAAAACAAATGAAAAAATTAATTTTTGCACTACTTGCAGTAATCCTTTTAAGCAGCTTTGTTTCCCCAAATTCAGAAAGAAATCCAATAAATGAAAAAGAGTGGGAGTCGCTCTTTGATGGGTCAACCCTAAACGGCTGGCATCGATTTAACAGAAAAGGGGTAGCTCCCATTTGGACTGCGAAAGATGGTATGCTTACCTTCGATCCCAACCTAAGACCAGAAGGGGACTACGTACACGATTTAGTGACAGATAAGGTGTTCAAAAGCTTTCAACTTTCGATAGAGTGGAACATTTCTGAAGGTGGAAACAGCGGAATCTTTTGGGGCGTTCAAGAGGGTGAAAGCCATAACAAACCCTATTCAACTGGCCCTGAAATTCAAGTTTTAGATAACGAACGTCATCCAGATGCCAAAGCCAATCCAAAGTTTCACCAAGCAGGTGCTTTATATGATTTGGTACAACCCTCTAAAGACGTCTGTAAGCCTGCAGGTGAATGGAACCATGTATTGCTCACCATTGATTACGACAAAAACGAAGGCAGTGTTGAACTCAATGGGACTAAAATTGTTGAATTTCCTTTACGAGGTGAGGAGTGGGATGCCCTAGTAGCCAATTCAAAATTCAACGACGATTGTAATTTCAAACGCTTTGGAAAATTTAGAACCGGAAAAATTGGCTTACAAGACCATGGCGATAAGGTTTCCTTCCGCAACATCAAAATTCGTGAACTCTAAATAATCATTTATGATTGTGTCCATGACGGGTTTTGGAAAAAAGGAAACCCAGTTTGAGGACAAACACATCAGTATTGAGGTGCGTTCTTTAAACAGTAAAAATGCCGATATCCATCTTCGGACCCCTTCTTATCTCAGGGAATTAGACCCTGAAATTCGAAAAGTATTAACACAAAAACTACATCGAGGAAAAATAGATGCCAATATCTATGTGGAGTTCAATGGAGAGAGCGCTCCTACTACCATCAATACGGCAGTTGTAAAAGCCTACATGGCCCAATTAGAAACACTTGGACACGCAACAGAAAGTGAGCGTATGGCACTAGCAATGCGTCTACCCGACACCCTCTCTTCTGAAAAAGACAGTCTAAAGGAAGAAGAAAAAAAAGTACTCTTCGCCCTATTAGATGAGGTTGTAAAGGAATTACATGGTTTTAGAACTGATGAGGGCAGTGAACTTGAAAAAGATGTGCTACTGCGTATACAACTGATTGAAAAACACCTACTCACCGTCATTAAAATAGACCCTGAACGTCAAAAAAAAATCGAAAATAAATTACGTAACTCCCTTGAAGAACTGAAAGTAGAAATTGATGCAAACCGCTTCGAGCAGGAGCTGATTTTCTACCTTGAAAAATTTGACATTACCGAAGAAAAAGTACGACTACAAAACCATCTGAATTATTTTAAAGAAGTTATAACCAATGAGTTTCCCAATGGGAAAAAACTTGGATTTATAGCTCAAGAAATTGGTAGAGAGATTAATACAATAGGTTCAAAAGCTAATCATGCAGATCTCCAAACCCTAGTCGTACAAATGAAAGACGAACTAGAAAAAATAAAAGAGCAACTGCTAAACGTACTTTGAATTGAAAAAGGGAAAACTTATCGTCTTTTCTGCTCCTTCTGGCAGTGGTAAAACTACCCTTGTACGATTTCTTTTACAACAAAAGCTCCCCTTGGGTTTTTCTATATCTGCCACTTCTCGTAAAGCTCGTGGTAAAGAAATACACGGTAAAGATTATTACTTTTTGAACGAAACAGCCTTCCTTAAAAAAATTAAAGAAGAAGCCTTTGTGGAATACGAAGAGGTATACAAAAATACTTTTTACGGCACACTAAAGTCTGAGCTACAACGTCTATGGGACGAAGGAAAACACGTAGTCTTTGATATTGATGTAGTTGGGGGGTTGAACATCAAAAAACAATACCCCGAAAACACCTTAGCTCTTTTTATTCAGCCTCCTTCTCTTGCAGTACTTGAAGAACGACTCAGAGCTCGAGGTACAGAAAGTGAAGAAAAAATCCAACTCCGTTTGGCTAAGTCTGAAAAGGAATTGACCTACTCCAAACACTTTGATGAAATCATCCTAAATGACGACCTTGACCTTGCGAAAAGACAAGTGCTAAGTTTGGTAGAACAATTCTTGGATTCTTAAGCATTTCCCTACCTTTGCCGCATGCAAAAAATTGGATTGTTTTTTGGAACTTTTGACCCCATTCACAATGGGCACTTACAGCTGGCTACTTATTTTTCAGAGCAAACCGATCTAAATGAAATTTGGTTTGTAATCACACCGCAAAATCCTTTCAAACAAGATACAAAAAGCCTTCCTAATGAAGAACGACTAGCTTTGGTAAAAAAGGCATTAGAAAACCATTCTAACCTCAAAATCAGTACCGTTGAATTTGATCTACCACAGCCCAATTATACCATACATACCTTGGCCAAATTAAAAAATCAATACCCTCAGCACACTTTTGTTCTTCTATTGGGCGCAGATAATATGATTGCCTTTGACCGCTGGAAGGACTATGATCAAATATTGTCCCAGTTTGAAGTCTATGTCTACCCAAGAACAACGGTAGATATCATACCAGAAAATTTCCGAAATCATGCCAACATACGTTGGACAGAGGCCCCAAAAATCGAACTTTCCTCCTCTCAAATTCGAACAGGCATTCGGGAGGGCAAGGATGTGAGTCACCTCCTACCCAAAACCTGCTGGAACTATCTCATAGAAAATAATCTTTACGGTAAATAATAGCTCTACTAATTTTTGAGCAATGGCCTTAGAAGTCCTTTAGCTTTTTAAAACTTCATTTTCGAGCCGTTTACAAATCGCTTTACGCGACCAGTCTGCAAGTGCAGGGAACTTATTTTTAAGGGCTCTGTTTTCTTTAAGAAGAAACTCTATAAAATATTGCATTTCGGATACTTGTTCCGCTTTTAGCATTTTTGCATAACTCCCCTCCATCAAAAACCGACCTGCTTCAGAATCGGGGTCTCCTATAGATAGGATAGGAATTTCTGTAGCTATATATTCCAACAGCTTGCCAGAAATCATTTGCTTTTGTGCACCCTTGAAAATAAAATTCAATAAAAGGTGGGCGCTTTTCATCAGTTGAACGGCTTCTTTATGTGGTAAATAGCCTCTATTCACTACAATTACTCCAGGAAGGGCTTTTTGAATTTTTAGGAATAATTCAGGAGCGACCTGCCCAGCCAAACTCAGTTGTATGGGATACTTCTTTTGAAGTTTTGAAAGCACCTCAAGCACGGGTTTATACTCTTGATTTTCTGTCAAAAGACCGGTATAAACAACATGAAATACCCCCTCTGGAGGGGTCGCTTTTACAGAGGTGATTAATTCCGCGTCATAACCGTTGGGCAGGACCACAAAAGTTTGTTGAGGAGCCAGCGTTTTCAGTTGCTCGTGCAGTACACCTCCTACAGTTGTGATGACACCGTTTGCCTTTTGTAAAACTGTTTTTTCTAAGGCTTTATCTTTTGCTATTGCTCTTTGAGTTCGATATAAAGAGGCGTTGTAGAAAAGTTCGGTCCAGGGATCCCGAAAGTCCACCCACCATTTAAAATCAAAGTATTGTTTCAATTGCAATCCAACAAGGTGAGTAGAATGGGGAGGTCCAGTTGTGATTACGTATTGAATGTGGTGTTCCTGTATTAGTTTTTTTGCTGCTTTAAATGCAAAGGGAACCCATCCTTTTCGCGCATCAGGGATAAAATAGTTTCCACGGATATAGGCTGCCATTTTTCCAAATAGTGAATTTGTTTTGACTTCTCCTTGAGGAATTGCTCCTCTTT
>VMCW01000123.1 GCA_008081175.1 Flavobacteriaceae bacterium | reverse complement strand
AAAAAGATTTGTCGATCAATGAGGAAATTGAAAAACTTAGACTCAGCACTACCTCCTCCCTACTTTCTGGACGAAGAGATGTACTTGTAGTAGCTTCTGTATCTTGTTTATACGGAATTGGTAATCCAGCAGAATTTGAAAAAAATGTCATCGAATTGGAACGCGACAGTATGCTCCCAAGAACAAAGCTCATGCACCGTTTAGTACAAAGTTTGTATTCACGAACTACTGCTGAGTTTAATCGGGGAAATTTTAGAGTACTGGGAGATGTAATTGATATTTTTCCAGGATATGCTGATGTCGCCTTTAAAATTCATTTTTTTGGAGATGAAATTGAACTCATCGAAGCATTTGACCCCATTTCCAATCAGAAAATGGAACAGTACGACAAAGTAAACATCTATCCTGCAAATATCTTTGTAACCTCTCCAGAACTTCTTCAAAATGCGATCCTACAAATTCAAGAGGATCTAGTCAAGCAGGTTGATTATTTTAAAGAAATAGGTAAGTATTTGGAAGCAAAACGCTTGGAAGAACGAACTGAATTTGACCTTGAAATGATACGTGAATTAGGCTACTGCTCTGGAATAGAGAATTATTCTCGCTATTTGGATGGTAGAGCACCTGGCACACGCCCTTTCTGCTTACTGGATTATTTTCCGAAAGATTATTTGATGATTGTAGACGAAAGCCATGTGACCATTTCTCAGGTACATGCCATGTACGGAGGCGACCGCAGCAGAAAAGAAAATTTAGTCGAATACGGTTTTAGACTTCCTGCAGCTATGGACAATAGACCCTTGAAATTTGAAGAATTTGAAGCACTTCAAAATCAGGTCTTGTATGTAAGTGCTACACCTGCAGATTATGAGCTGGAAAAAACAGAAGGTGCTTTTGTTGAGCAAATCATTCGACCCACGGGACTACTGGACCCTGTTATTGAGGTTCGTCCGAGTCAAGATCAAATTGACGACTTAATCGAAGAAATACAAACTCGAACAGAAAAGGACGAACGCACATTAGTCACCACCCTTACCAAAAGAATGGCGGAAGAACTTACCCAATACTTAAGTAGGGCTCAAATACGCTGTCGGTACATTCACAGTGATGTAGACACCTTAGAGCGGGTTGAAATTATGCAAGATCTCAGAAAGGGTCTTTTTGATGTACTGATTGGTGTGAACCTCCTTCGAGAAGGCTTGGATTTACCTGAAGTTTCTCTAGTAGCCATACTTGATGCGGATAAAGAAGGGTTTTTACGATCCAATCGCTCTTTAACACAAACTGTAGGACGTGCAGCAAGAAATGTAAATGGTAAAGCCATTATGTATGCAGATGTCATTACTAAAAGCATGCGAAAAACAATCGATGAAACAAATTATCGAAGAGAAAAACAGAATGCATACAACAAAAAAAACAATATCATCCCCAAGGCATTAAATAAATCTTTGGATAGTGCTTTGGCAAAAAACTCCATAGCTACTCTAGCACAAGAACGTGAAGAACGCAAAGTCGCAGAGGCTGAAAACCGTTACCTGACCAAACCTGAAATAGAAAAGAAAATACGCGAAACGCGAAAAGCAATGGAAGCTGCTGCGAAATCTTTGGACTTTATTGAAGCTGCAAAATACCGTGATGAGATTAAATATTTACAGGAGCAGCTTTAAAAAAATATTAAAATTTTAAATACCAGTCCTCCTTCATTTTAAAACCAGTACCTTTTTTTAATGAAAAAAAATAGTTTTTTTTTAGTACTCTTTTTTACTTCAACTACCCAATCGCTATGCGGTCAAGATATTAATGCTAGAGTGGTTGACAGCCTAAACCTTGAAGCCATACCCTTTGCTAGTGTTTATTTTAAAAATGGAAAAGGAGTTATTACCAACGAAGAAGGCTTCTTTCGAATGCAATACGATTCGTTACATTTAGAATCAGACTCCTTATTTTTTTCTTGTATGGGATATAAAACTATAGGCTATCCCTTAGAACAAATAAAAGACAGTGTAATCTACCTTCCCTCCCAATCCATTACTTTAAACTCCATTGTCTTGTCCAATAAAAACATTGAAGCAGATCAAATTATTAAAGCCATTCAAAAAAACATTTCTGAAAAATACGAATTGGGCTACACCCAAAAAAAACTCTTTTTTAGAGAATCGGGATCACAGCAATTTAAACAACTCAATGTAACGATCAAAAAATCATCTATATCCGAATTCAACCAAGCCTTTTGGGATAGTACTTTGCGCATGGTTCCCAAATATAACGAGTGGTATACAGAGGTGTTGGGTTCTTGGTATGGAAGTATGCAAGACAAAAAACATAAACTAGTTTTAGAAAAGGCATTGGAACTTGAGGATAAGAAAACAACGGCTGTTTTTGAAAATATTGAAAAACTCTTTGATACTATACTTAAAGAAAATATTAAAACCGACTCCTATTTTAAAATTCGTACTGGACTTTTAGGCACAAAAATAGAAGCTAATGATGTGGTTCTTTCTTCTGAAGACACCTTGTCTATAAAACAAAAAGACAGTTTAGAGAAGGTAATTTTCTCTAACAGGAGAAAAGAAATATTAAGTAGTCAATTTAAGCTGTTTGAACAGGATCAGCTCAATTTGGGTATCCTCACTAAAGCTTCCAAATACCTCTTTGAGATTACCGACTACACCTATTCAGGAAATACTCCTGTTTATATTATTTCTTTTTCACCCAAGGGTAGCGCTGATTACAAGGGAAAACTTTATGTTGATGCAGATGCTATGGCTTTAATGCGAATTGAATACTTTAACATTAAAAACGTAAGAGACATCAATTTATTCGGACTTTCCTTTAAGCTAAACCTCAGAGAAGCAGTTGTACAATTTAAAAAAATGGCGTCTGAAAAATACACATTGGAATATTTGGAATATGCCTCAGGATTCGAATCAGGAATTGATCGCCCCTTGGTAATTACAGAAAAGAACAAAGTAGTCAAAGGAAGAAATAAGCAAAACCAGCTCAAAATGGAACTCAAAATGACTACAGAACAGTACAATAAATTTCAAATCGTTTTTTTCGAAACCCTTCCTCTTTCCCAAAAAGAATTTGATGATCAAGAAGAAACCTACCAAATTCTCCCCATTAACTTAATCCAATACGATCCTGATTTCTGGAAAGGATATTCAATCATAGAACCCAATGAAGCCATCCGTCAATTTCGATTAAAAAACTGAATTCTCTCGTTCTCTTTTTAAGAGAAAATCATTTCGAAATACTTCCTTAAAAAATTCCTATTTTAGTAAAAACCAATTGAATGAAAACGCATTTTATCACTCTTCTGGCAGTCTTTTTTTTGACACAATGCCATACACCAAATAATTCCGATTCTAATTTACATTTTACCATTAACTCCTTTGATGTTGAAAAGGATCAAATGGAAGTGACCTTTGAAGTGACAAATCCCTCAAATGAAGCGTGGCAAGGGGGGCAGTGGACCTTACATTGGAATCAGTTTAGCGGTTCAGTACTTCAGGAGAGTCTTCCTGAAGGAATTCAAATCCTTCCCACTAAAAACAGCCAATATTGGCAATTGGAATTTGGACCTAATTACACACTAGAACCTGGAGAAAAATTGAGCTTTAAGGCAGTCCAAAAGGGAATTATGAAACGTTTGGTTATGGGGCCAATTGGTTTTTTTGTCCATCACAAAATGAGCGACCAGTCG
This sequence comes from Flavobacteriaceae bacterium, assembly GCA_008081175.1. Classification (GTDB taxonomy): domain Bacteria; phylum Bacteroidota; class Bacteroidia; order Flavobacteriales; family Flavobacteriaceae; genus MS024-2A. The sequence goes on along the minus strand of VMCW01000123.1, from coordinate 2,197 downwards.
TATGATTTAGAACATGCAATTCATTGGGAGACTGCACAAGGTGTGGATCAATTGAATCTACCAAATGCTAAAGATCGATATGAAAGTTACGAGGGCATTTCCTCAATAGCTAAAGAAGAGTTGCATTGGATACTACCTTCCCCTCAAAAAGTAGAATGGCAAAAAGAATACCGCCCTTTTCCTGAACAGCTGAATATCGACTTTGGAACTATGGGAGGTTCTTCGGAGTTTTTAATCTCTAGATTGCAAAAAGGATTAAAAAGTAAAATTATTTCCAACGGTGAAACGGTTCAAATCCGCGTCCTAGAAAATAAAGGACTTGGCAACGAAGACTATCAACTTCATATTGACCCAAATGAAATTCTAGTTTCAGCAGCTCACTACAAGGGCCTCTTCTATGGTTTGGGCTCCCTTCATCAAATTCTTTACAACGCACAAAACGAGGGTTTAGGCATTCCTTTACTTCACATTGAGGACAGCCCACGTTTTGGACACCGTGGTTTTATGTTGGATTTATCTCGTAACTTTTTCCCAAAAGATAAGATCCTTCAGATACTGGATCATATGGCTGCCTATAAACTCAATGTTATGGATCTTAAACTTTCAGATGATGAGGGTTGGCGCATTGAAATTCCCGACTTGAAAGAACTCACAGAGGTGGGTAGTATGCGAGGTTTTACTTTAGAGGAAAACGATAAGTTATTTCCTATGTACGGTTCAGGATCAGGGGAAAAAGCAAGCGCAGGAAGTGGTTATTTAACTAGGAATGATTTTATTGAAATCCTAAATGCGGCAACCAAAAGAAACATCCGAATAGTTCCTCAAATAAGCTTTCCTTCTCATTCAAGAGCAGCAATAATAGCCATGAAGGTGCGTTATGAAAATTTATTGGTTGCAGGAGACGAAGAAGGAGCGAACGAGTATCGCCTTCACGACCCTAAGGACGCTAGTGAATACACCTCAGCACAGCTTTTTAAAGACAATACGATTTGTATTTGTGACCCCAGTGCATTCCGTTTTTTTGAAAAGGTCTTCAATGAAATAAAGACAATGTATACGGAGGCAAACCTACCTATGAAAACCTTCAATATTGGAGCAGATGAACTTCCCTTCGGTGTGTGGCGCAAGTCCCCGCTTTGCGAAGAATACATCCGCCAGTCAGATCAAATTGACTCTTATCAAAGTTTATATGACGACAGTGTCAAAAAGTTAAATAAAATTGTAACTGCCTCAGGTGCACGAATGGCGGGATGGGAAGATGTACTGTTAAGTCATAGTGAAAAAAGCCAATCCGAAATTGAAGTCAACGAAAATTTAATGGATCTTGACTTCATTCCAAGTGTATGGAATAACTCTTGGGGAGAGGGAAGAGAAGATATGATTTACAAGCTAAATAATATGGGGTTTGAAGCAATCATGTGTAACTCTTCTGCCTTTTACTTTGATATGACAGATGATGGAGACATGGAAAACTCAGGATTGAGTTGGTCGGGCTTTGTTAGTTATAAAGACAGTTGGGGTACAGAGCCTCTCGATGTATTTGCTAATAAAGTAAAACTGGAAAGCCTTGGAATTGAAGAAAACAGCATAACAAATAGAGTACAACTTAAGGAGGAAGCTCAATCTAATTTCTTAGGCATCCAGGCCCAGCTTTGGACAGAAACAGCAACCGATGACTATCAATTTGATCGCATGCTAATGCCTAATATGATTGTTTTTTCAGAGCGTGCCTGGAGCAATAAGGAGCCTTGGCTTCAGGAAAAAAATGCCACTTCCCAAGCACCTGGCTTGAATCGTTCTTGGAATCGATTTGTCAATAGTATTGGGCAACGACACCTCCCTATGCTCGCTACACTTTATCCAAAACTATTATTTGATATACCAAAGCCTGGAGCGGTAGTTGTGGATGGAATGCTATTTATTCGACAGCAGTTTCCAGGAATGGAAATTCGATATACCCGAGACGGGACAATTCCTAAAAAAGAAGATGCTGTTTATACAAACCCCATCACTGTTACTTCATCAGACCAACTAGTTGTACGTCTTTTTGACACCAACGGAAGAGGGAGTAACCCACTTAAAATAATATCCAAATGAAAGAAATCACCTCACAACGATTACGCTCCCTCGATGTACTCCGTGGCTTGACCATAATTTTAATGATCATAGTGAACACCCCTGGATCGTGGAGTCATGT
>VMCW01000128.1 GCA_008081175.1 Flavobacteriaceae bacterium | reverse complement strand
AAGCATACTTTCTATCAATTTCTATTTTATAAGCCAATTTTTCTTGAGAGAGATTTTTTTCCTTTCTCAAGGATTTGATTTGTTCTGAAATTTTAACCAATAGACCCATACATAAATTAATGTAGTACGAATCGAATTTATATAAAATAATATTTTTTTCTATTGTAACAAAATACCACGGCATAAAGTCTATTGCGTATTATCCAAAAAAAATATATTTAAATAAATCTATCAAAATGCCCAACTCTATTTTACCAATTACCATTTTAACCCTACTTTTTTTAATGGATATCACTGTTGGACTTCTTGGATTTGAATTCACACAACAATACATTGGTGCGGCTTATTTCTTCTTTTTCTATGGATACTATCGTTTACTGGCCATTCCAAGGATTATCCTTTTAGAAGTTGCTATTTTTTCTCAAATGATAGGTTATGCATTATTTTTTAATACAACATCACCACCAGTAGGAATATTTTTAACCAGTTTAACTTGTCTCAGTCTTTTTTTATATACCCTTCTTATTCACAAATGTATTAGCATCAAAAAGAAAACTTTATTCCTACTGGGTCCACTGTTTGTTATTCCTTATTGGATTGTTTTGGCTTATCATATAAAAGAAAATTTTTTTGACTTGGCTGGGCTGGGAATAATCAGAAAGCTTATAATCACTTATCTGATGGCTGGGACTGTTGCTTATTTTGCTCAAAAACCCAGTATAAAATCAGCAACCCTTTTAGCTGCTTCTTTACTTATACTAATCAATTGTATTTTAATCGCTTATCATTTTCTTGGTCTAACCTATATAAGATATGAATCCACGTTCATAACTTTGGTCTTTAATTACTTAATAATCAACTTCATAGTTAAAAATATGAAACCAGATACTCAAAAAGATATTATTATTTAGTCAAAACTAATTGTCAATACATCACCCTCTAAGCTAGTTTCATAACAAGTTAAAGAACCGCTACACGAGTTGGAAAAGGAATTGTTGTGGTATTGGCATGTAAATTGACTTCCATCGTAAGTCCAGCGGTCTCTGTTGCCCTGATGGGGACATTTGTTGTCAAAGGCACGTATTTCACTCCCACTTATACGAACCAAAAGCAATTCTTCCGTTGTGTAGTTCATCCAACCTCCCACCTCTTGAAGGTCAGAAAATAGACCATTTTTAATGTTGATGGTTATAGGTTTTTTAGGTTCTGTATTGCTTGGGCCGTTTCTTATGGTATTATTTGATGATAGCTCATCAGTGCTACAAGCCTCCAGTATTGGGATGCCTAAAGCTGCTAGCACTATTGGTTTACAGGCTGTTTTGAGAAAATTTCTTCGTTCGTTCATTTTTTGTTTAAATATAATTAAAAAATAATAAACAAAAAGCACTTGATTTGAAGTCCTTTGGGTATTTTTGCATTATGAAAAAAATGCTATACCTACTTTCATTGTTTACCTTTACTGTTGCTGTATCTCAAAATACTGGAGAGCTTAACGGAAGAATCCTTGACCTACAAAGCCAACAGCCCTTGGAGGGTGCTACGGTCGTATTAGAGGGAACTTCTATTGGTACAGTAACGGACGATCAAGGATATTTTAAACTTGAAAACATACCTTCTAAATCATATAATGTGGTTGCCAGTTATTTGGGATACCAATCGGCTACCCAATTCAATATCATTGTCAAATCAGTAGGAAATATTCCCTTGCTTTTTGAATTAGAAGAAGAGTTTGAAACTTTAGACGAGGTAGTTGTTCAGCGCAGTCCCTTCAAGACTAAAAGTGAAACGCCTTTGTCTACACAAACGTTTTCTGCGGTAGAGATAGAAACCTACCCAGGTGGAAACAATGACATTACAAAAGTAGTACAGAGTATGCCTGGGATATCTCCCTCCATTGGTGGTTTCAGAAATGATATTATTATCCGAGGTGGAGCTCCAAATGAAACGGTGTACTATTTAGATGGTATAGAAATTCCGAACATCAATCACTTCAGTACCCAGGGAAGTGCAGGGGGGCCAGTGGGTATGATAAATGTTTCATTCATCAGAGAGGTTACCCTCGCTAGTTCCGCTTTTGGTGCAGAATACGATAATCCACTTTCGGGTGTACTTGCCTTTGAACAACGCGAAGGTGATCCTAATGGCTTTGGGGGTAATTTTCGCTTTGGAGCGAGTGAAGCTGGTCTTACGCTAGAAGGACCACTATTCAGAAAAGATAAATCTGAACCCGCAAAAACAACTTTTTTGTTTTCTGCTCGAAGAAGTTATTTACAGTTTTTGTTTGAGTTAATCGGACTACCTATTCGTCCAGATTATTGGGATTATCAGTGGAAGATAAAACACGAAATTGACAGCTATAATTCTTTAACGTTTATCGGTTTGGGTGCAATTGATGATTTCTCTGTCAAGCCCTTAGATGATTTTGACGCAGAGCAGCAAGCTACAATAGAACAGGTTCCTATTATTGATCAACGGAGCACAACCGTTGGGCTTTCTTGGAAAAGAAACTATAAAAGTGGTAAGGGTTTTACCAATACAGTTGTTAGCTCAAATCGCTTAGAAAACATCTTTTCTCGATACCAAGACAATACCACAAAAACGGGTATTCTTTTTCAAAACGATTCTTATGAATGGGAAACCAAACTTCGATTTCAAGCAGTACAATATGCAAACCAATGGAAATGGTCGGCTGGCTTCAACATACAAAACTCAAGTTATAAAAACGACTCCCGTCTGTTAAGAGAGAATCTTGTGTATGAAACAGATCTAGATTTTCTCAAATACGGTTTTTTTGTGAAAGCTGGGCGTAAATTTTTAAACGACCGATTCGACCTTTCTCTCGGTCTACGGACTGATGCGGACACTTTTTCTACGGGTTCTAATATGATAGACAATCTTTCCCCAAGAATGTCCTTTTCCTATGCGTTGACAGAAGACCAACAGTGGAAGTTGAATGCCTCCCTGGGGCGTTATTTTAAAATACCTACTTACACCATGCTGGGCTATCAAAACCAAAGAGGCCTTTTTGTCAATCAAGCTGCTCAATATACCCGAAGCGACCATTTAGTAGCTGGTTTGGAGTACAACCTTACACCTGTTTCACGCATTACAGCAGAAGGGTTTTTAAAAAAGTATTCGCAATATCCTATTTCACTGATAGATGGTGTCTCTCTAGCAAACAAAGGAGGTGGGTTTGAAGTCTTGGGAAATGAAGCAATCAGTTCTGAAGGGGAGGGACAAAGTTCCGGTTTGGAGTTGTTGTTCCAGCAGAAACTCTCTCGTAATTTCTATGGTGTTTTTGCTTATACCTATTTCTTTAGTGACTTTACCGGACTCGATGGTAAGTCTCGGCCTTCTGTATGGGACAGCAGACATTTGATCTCTTTTTCTGGAGGCTATAAATTAAAACGCAATTGGGAAATCAGTGCTCGTTGGCGGTTTGCAGGAAAAAACCCTTATGTCCCTGTTGACTTAGAGGCAAGTGTTTTTAGTTATCCAGAAATCATCTTGGATTATGATCGTTTGGGTGAATTAAAATTGGACGCGTTTAATTTGGCAGACATCCGTTTTGACAAAAAATGGAATTTTAAAGACCTTTCCTTTAATTTTTACTTTGAAGTTCAAAATTTCTTGGCACAGCCCAACCCCATACCAGAGGACTACGGCTTAAAAAGAAACACTGATGGCACTGTGGTTCTGCCCAAAACACTTGTTCCTGTTTCTACCAATGAAGGCAACCATACACCCCTTCCATCTTTTGGTTTTGTGCTGTTCTTTTAAGGAGTTAGTTTTGAAGATCCAAAAGCCCTTCGGGTAAGTTTACTTTTATACAGTGGTTTAAGCGATCAACTTCTATGATAAAATCATTATGAATAGGAATTAGAGCCTGTGTTCCTTTTTCTGTTTCTATTTCAAAAAGGGCTTGAACACTCTGGTCTTGAATTGCTATAATGGTCCCTATTTTTTTGTTGTTTTCTTGAATAGAGAATCCAATTACTTCGTGATAGTAAAATTTTTTTCCTTCAAGTGGTGGGAGTAAGTTTAAAGGCAGGTAGAGCTCTTTTTTCAATAGACTATCTGCTGTATTTTCATCTTGAACATCTTCAAATTGAATCCGTAAGAGTTCTGACTTATGAAGTTGGCACTTTTGAATAAAAAAAGGAACCAAACCTGTGTTTAACTGAACAAAGATTGATTCCAATTGTGTGTATTCTTCGGGATGATCACTGTCTGTTTTGACAAGAAGTTCCCCTTTAAAACTGTATTTTCCAACGATGGTTCCTACGTAAAAGCAGTCTTCTTTTTTCATCGTTGAAGAGAAGGTTTACTGTTTTTCTTCCTCTCCCTCAGTTTCTGTTGCAGCTTCTTCTGCGGGTGCTTCCTCAGCATCGGCAGCTTCTACTGGAGCCTCTTCTGTTGGAGCCTCTTCTGTTGGAGCTACAGCGACAGGGGCTTCTTCAGTTTCAGCCTCTTGTGTTGGAGCTTCTTCGGTAGATTCTTCAGCAACAGGAACTTCCTCTACAGGCGCTTCTGCTTCTCCTTGAGCTTCCTCTACAGGCGCTTCTGCTTCTTGGGCAGCAGCTAGGCGTTTTTCACTTGCCGCTTTTTCATCGGCTAGACGTTGAGCAGATGCATCTGCTGCAGCTTTAGATAATCCGTCTTTTTTTGCTTGAATTTTAGCTTCTTTTTCTTCTAACCAAGCTTCTAATTTTTTATCAGCTTCTTCTTGTGTGAGCGCTCCCTTGCGAACACCACCATTCAAGTGATGTTTTAACATAGCACCTCGATAAGATAAAAGCGTTCTGGCAGTATCAGTAGGTTGTGCTCCTTTTTCGAGCCAATTTACTGCTCGGTCAATATCGATTACTACTGTAGCAGGATTGGTGTTGGGATTGTAGGTACCTAATTTTTCAAGGTAACGTCCATCTCTTTTTGCACGGGCATCTGCGGCTACTAACCAATAAAAAGGTTTTCCTTTTTTTCCGTGTCTTTGAAGTCTTAGTTTAACTGGCATATCATATTAATTTGTGAGGATACACGACCCTCTGGTTATTAATTCTGGGCTGCAAATATAACGGATTTTATTTGTTGTGCATTCTTTAAATGATTAATTCTTTCTTTTTTTAGTAGAAACGAATTAAGAATGCCTAGGCTTAGCGCTTAAAACTTTGTCATGGCAATAAAAAAGTGTAATTTTGCGCACTAAATTTTTTAGTATATGAACATCAGCAAAACCGATATAGACGCTTTAAATTCTGTAATCAACATCCTAGTAGATCGAAAAGATTATGAAGAAAATGTAAACAAAGTATTGAGCGATTACAGAAAAAACGCAAACATCCCCGGGTTTAGAAAAGGTCATGTCCCTATGGGAATGATCAAAAAACAATACGAACAAGCAGTTATTGCTGATGAAGTAAACAAATTGTTAAGAGAAAATTTAGAAAAATACATCCAAGAAGAAAAGCTTGAGCTGTTGGGCAATCCAATTCCAAAAGAGAGTGAAGAGGGGATCGATTGGAAAGCCGATCAAATGAATTTCGAATTTGAATTGGGAGTTTCCCCAAAATTTGATGTTAAACTGGATGTTTTGAAAAAAATCACTCGTTATGAAATTGAACCCGATAAAAAGATGGTTCAAGAGCAACTCGACTATATCCAAAAACAATACGGGAAACTGATCTCTCAAAAGCAAATAAAAAAAGGTTTTGAGATTACAGCACAATTTCGCAATGAGGAAGTCGAATTAGAAAAAATGGTCCACTTTACATTAGAACAGGTAAAATCTAAAAAGGCGAGTAAAGCACTTCAAGAAATGGAAGTAGGAGGAGAAATTCAGCTCACTGCCAAAGGTTTCTTCAGTGATGATGATACTGCCAAACGCCTTTTGGGACTAGACGATCAAAAACTAGCCAGCCTGAATAAAACTGATTTTATTGTAGCCCTTAAAGAAGTCAATGAACGCATCC
>VMCW01000125.1 GCA_008081175.1 Flavobacteriaceae bacterium | reverse complement strand
TTAAAGTTAAGGTAGCAATTCCTCTGTTCCCAAAAACCAATGTAGGCCGGCCCGTTGCATGCACGGGACCATCAAAAATCAAAAGTAAAGAGGCTGCAAGATCTTCTTTGTTGGTTTTGACTAATTCGGGTAGTCCTGGTGAACTCTGCTCTTCTTCAAAGTCCAACAGTAATTTCAAATTAAAAGCAGGCTTCTTTTTATTCCTTTCCAAATAATCTAATGCGGTTAAAAGCATTGCAAAAGGCCCTTTGTCGTCTGAGGCAGAACGTGCAAAAATCCGTAACCCATCTATTTCTTTGCTATGTATTTGCTCCCATGGAACAATTTCAAAACCTGAAGAAGTAGGCTTTTTTAAGACTGCATCGTAGGGGTCTTCTTGATTCCATTTTGATGGATCAACAGCTTGTCCATCGATATGCATGTAGATAGCTATTGTGGGTAATTGTGCCTTTACGTTTAAATTGGCTACCATTAATGGCAAAGAAGATGTTTTTAACAATCGCGTTTCAAATCCTTTCGAGCTAAGCTGATCTTGTACCCAATCGATGTTTTTTTGAATATCATCTGGGTTAGACGCATCATTCTTTAAAGCCAAAAAAGTCTTAAATCGTTCTAAACTTTCTATTCCATAAGTGCTGACCTCTTTCTCAAATTTTCTTTGTGCTTGAAGACTTAAGCAAAGAATACCAAACAATGTAAACCATTGAAATTTTATTTTCATTTGTATGTAATTTTATTTTCTAAATATAAAGGATGCTTCTCATTCAATAAGCGATAAATCTTTGAAATTTATTCGTAAATTTTACGAAATTTGTAAAAAACAAATCCTTTTTGAAAAATAGTTTTCTCCTCTTGAGTCTTTCGATGTTGACTTTTGGCATAGCTCAAAAAAACAATCCCAATCAAAATCTTAATTTCCCTATTACCTATCTTGAGACCGATCCTATACTAGATGGAAACATTCTTGGAGAGGCTTTGTGGGAGCGCGTACCAGCCATAACGGAACTCAAACAAATTAAACCCGACTACAACGTTCCAGCTTCTGAGGAAACAGCTATTCGAGTTGCTTACACAAATAAAACCCTATACGTTGCCGTGGTCTGTTATGATTCTGCTCCAGACAAGATAGTTATATCAGACTCTCGAAGGGACGCAGATTTAAATGACGAAGACAGTTTTTTATTCATTTTAGATACGTACAACGATCAGCAAAATGGTTTTTTGTTTGGAACCAATGCGAGCGGTATGGAATACGACGCTCAGATTGACAACGAAGGAGAAGGAAATTTCAGCGCCAACAGACAGCAAGGTGGGGTTGTGGGAGGTACCAACATCAACTGGGATGCTTCTTGGGAAGTAAAAACAGAAACAGGTGACTACGGTTGGAGTGCAGAGTTTGCTATACCCCTTCGTTCCATTCGTTTTAACAGTGGAAACGATAAAATCTGGGGAATTAATTTTCAAAGAAACATCAGCAAAAGAAGTGAAACCGCTTATTGGGCAAATCTACCCTTAGGATTTGACTTAAAGAGGTTATCACTTGCAGGTAAGATGACGGGGCTCAATCTCCGATCACCAAAAAACTTAAAAATAATCCCCTATGCTCTAACTCAGGTTATTGTGGATAATACCCCTCCTAAAAACACTTCAACTAATGCAGCCTTTGGAGGGGATATCAAATATAGCTTAACACCTGGACTTACATTAGATATGACTTACAATACAGATTTTGCTCAAGTTGAAGTCGATGAACAACAGGTTAACCTTGATCGATTCAATCTTTTTTTTCCAGAAAAAAGACCTTTTTTTCTAGAAAATGCAGGACAGTTTAGCGTAGGAAGTCCAGGTGAAGTTGACTTGTTTTTTAGCAGACGAATTGGAATAGGAGAAGGAGGTTCTATAGTACCTATTCTTGGAGGATCAAGAGTTTCTGGTAAAATTGGTCAGACCAATGTGGGGCTTCTAAGTATGTTCACTGATGAAGTAGAGAATGAAGGAACAATAGACATAATAAAAAACAATTACTCTGTAGCTCGAGTAAATCATGACTTTGCAAAAAGTCGTTCTTCTCTTGGTGGTATCATTGTCAATAGAAATGGTATTGGATATAACGATGATTTCAATCGTGTATTTGCTATGGATGGTAAATTAGGACTTGGAAAAAAAGCACAATTGACGGGTTATCTTTCAAAAAGCAGTACTCCGGGTATTGATTCTAGTGACCATGCTTTTAACTTTTTAGCTGTTTACAACTGGAACGGATGGAACATTCGTGCAGGTTATACTGAAGTTGGAGAGGGATTCAACCCCGAAGTAGGTTTTTTACTTCGATCCGCATTTAAAAAACCTGAATTCCTCATTTTCAAACAATGGCGACCTAAAAATACAGTCAAATTTTTAGAGGTTCGTCCACATATCTCTTACCGCGGATATTGGAATTTCAATAACACTCAGGAAACTGGTTTTTTACATGTTGACAATCATTGGGTGTGGCAAAGTGGTTTTGAGGTGCATACAGGAATCAATTTCACAAAAGAAACCGTTCTTGAAGCCTTTCCTATTTCTCGTGTTACTGTAGATCCAGGTGTGTATGATCATCAGGAGTTACAACTGGTACTCTTTACAAACCCAAACAACAAAGCTTCTTTCCGAACTAGAACGCTTATTGGTGGTTATTTTGGTGGAAATCGAATTTCGAGTAACAATACAGGTACTTTACGTCTAGGAGATAAGTTTAACGCTGAAGCCAATTTAAACTACAATTACTTAAACTTACCTAACGGAACTACCAATGTAGTAATCAGTGGAGGAAGACTTGCCTACTCCTTTACCCCGAGAATGTTTCTACAAAGCCTTGTGCAATACAATAACGTGAGCAGAATCGCCTCTGTAAATGCTCGCTTTGGATGGTTAAGTAATGCCAATACAGGTCTTTTTGTTGTCGTAAATATCATCAAAGATTCAGACTTTATGGATCGACTAAACAATCAAAGTATTACCATTAAATACACGTATCAGTTTGATTTATTAGGCAGGTGATTAAGTAAAAATTGAATTCCATTTCCTGAACATATTTTTACAATATCGCTTTCTTTATACCCCCTTTTACTCAATAGCTTATCGAGCTTTTGTAAATCTGCAATTGTTTTCAAATCACTAGGACACTGCTCATTTCCAAAACCACCATCTAGGTCAGAGCCTATCATTACGTGATCTACATTTCCAGCCAATTGACATATATGATCTATATGATCTACTATTGTTTCTATAACGAGACCACTCGATATAGGGTCCGTAACCCCCCTTTTCCAGTTGGGGAGCATCATCCATGCATCAAACGCCATTCCAATTACTGCCTTTCGTTCGATGAGTGCTTGTATTTGATCGTCACTAAATTGCCTTTCGTTCGGTACCCATTTCCTACAATTGCTGTGACTCGCCCAAAGGGGCCCCTCATATACCTCTAAGGCTTCCCAAAAACTTTGATCGCAGAGGTGTGTAACATCGAGAATCATTCCTAATTCCTGAATTTTTTTTAATAATGCTCTTCCTTTTGCTCCTATTCCTCCTGTAGAATCTGTTCCAAATGCATATGTTCCAGGACCGTAATGTGCAGGTCCTATGGCACGAAGTCCTTTTTCATACATAATATCCAAATGTTCCAAAGAAACAATCGAATCCGCTCCTTCCAAACTCAACACATACCCTAAGGGTGTGGATTGTGATGTTTTTTGCCAAGCGTCTAGATGAGATAGCAAGGCAGAACGGTTTTTTATTTGAACCAGCTCATTTTGACTTTCCATTATTTGATACCACGCCAACTGTCCTTGTGTTTGTGCCCAAGCTTGTTCTGGTGAATTCCACCCCGGTAGTGGGTTTTCTGGTTTAACGTAGCGCGCAATAAGTGTAGCTACACAAAGACCAATATTTCCCTCTCTCAAGGCTGGAAAAGAGACTGTACCCCGGGTTCTATCAGGTAAATCATTTAGCCCTTGCTCTTGTTTTTGAATTTCTTGAACACTTAAACGCAGGTCCCTATTCCACTCTAGCGCATTCATAGATAGGTCCAAATGGGCATCAAAAAGAAGTTTCATAAGTGCTGTCCTATTTGATAGTCTCGTGCTTCAATTTCCCACATAGGTCCAAGCTCCCCTTCAGTAACTGTATAAGCCTTTTGATATTTAGCAACAGTAGGGCAAATATGGTAAGGTATGGCGTAAAACAGTTCTCCAACTTTAAATTGTTTGGCATTTTCACATATAATTACTAGGTGTTCCTCACTTTGTCCCTTGTGCACTACACCTTCTAATCCTAAAATTTCTACACGAGGCAAAGGCATCTCCGAGGCAACCGCTTTATGACCCAAGTCAAAACACAAGGTATTTGCGTTAGGCTTACTTATCAGGCGAGTTACTAAAACAGCTGCGTGAAGAAAAGGTGACTCCTTCCATATTTTTTGATACCCTAGATCCCATAATAGTGTAGTTCCTGGGCTTAGTCGTGTATTCTTTCTCAAAGCATGTGGATAAAAACTAGGTGAGCCTCCAGTAATAATTTCTGGGACCACTCCTCCTTTTTGTTCAATTGCATTGACCAGCTTTTCTACATGCTTAAAATCGGTATTACAAAGACTAATACGCTCTTGTAAATCAAGGGGTCTGATATGACCGTCATACACGTGAAATCCTTTAAAATTAATAACAGGATCATTCTGTAATTTCCAGTAAAGCTCTTCTGATTTTTCTGGAATTATCCCTGTTCTATTCATTCCGTTGTTGATATCGATCCAAAGGTTCATCTTTAGATTATTCTCTTTGGAAAGGGCTGAAAATAAAGCCAAAGAGTCTGTATTATCCACGAGAGTAGAAAAAACAATATGAGGATGTTGCTTTTGCAATTCAAGAAATCGCAATAGCTTTTCTTTTGTAGGCTGGATAGCGAGTAACAGTTGCTCAACATTGCAATCAATCAACATCTGAACTTCTCCCAAAGTAGCACATTTAAAGGACTGAATGCCATACTCCTGCTGTAGTTTCACAACATTTTGCATTTTATAAGTCTTGACATGCGGGAAAAGTCGTTGGACATTACCAGAAAGTAAGATCATGGATTCTATATTCCTTTTTATGCGCTCAGGATAGACTATAAGACCTGGAGTCATCAATTTATCCTCGTTTATTGCCTTATACCACTCCATTTGATTTCTATTCATTAATCTTCAATTAAAAAAGCAGCTTCAATTTCTACCGGTATATTTTGAGGCAGATGCATACCAACTGCACTTCGAACTCCAATACCATTTTCTTCACCAAATACTTCAGCAAAAAGTTCGCTAAAACCGTTGATTACGTAGGGGTGATGTTCAAAATCTGGAGCAGCATTTACCATACCTAAGACTTTAATTACTCGTTTAATGACTAAAGATTCGGGGGCATGTGTTACAATTGTTGAAAGCATAGTAAGTCCTACCTGCCTAGCTGCTTCTTTCCCTTCATCTTTGTTGAGATCTGATCCCACTCTTCCATGCATCAGACGATCTTCATCAAGTACTGGCCCTTGACCTGAAACATACAGATGATTGCCGACTATAAGAATGGGTCTGTATACACCTGCAGGCTTGGGCGCTGGAGGTAAGTGTAGTCCCAGTTGTTCTATTCGTTCTTTGAGAAGTTTACTCATGTTTTTAAATGAATTGGTTTAAAATTAATACTCCAATGAGTCCAGTGATTCCTATACTGGTCTCCATTACTGTCCATGTTGAAAGAGTTTCTTTTACACTCAAATTAAAATATTCTTTAAACAACCAAAAACCACTATCGTTGACATGAGAAAGCATTAAACTACCAGAGCCTATTGCGAGAACCATCAATTCTGGACTTACGCCTGTAGATTGAACCAAAGGCAAAACAATCCCTGCAGTGGTTAAACCAGCAACCGTTGCAGAGCCAACAGAAAAACGAATCAACGTAGCGATAATCCAGCCAACCAAAAGGGGGGATAATGAAGTGATTTCCAAAAGTCCCCCTATGTAATC
>VMCW01000102.1 GCA_008081175.1 Flavobacteriaceae bacterium | reverse complement strand
CGCTCTTTGTCGGCACCATATGTTTTTTTTAGGTGGGTAAAGTATCGAATGGCAACATCAATTAAATGAGCTAAATTGTTTTTCACCTCAGCTATATCACCTTCCAAAGCTTCAATTTTAAGCTGTGCTTTATCCAAATCAAACTTTGAAATACGCTTTATACGTATCTCTGTCAGCTTTACAATATCGTCTTCAACGACAGGACGTTTTAAGTGACCGATATGTGGTTTCAATCCTTTATCGATAAAGGAAAGTACTTCTTCCCACGTTTCAGCCTCTTCAATATCACGATAAATTTTATTCTCAATAAAAATTCGTTCTAAGGAAGCATAGTGCCATTGTCCTTCTAAATCTGAGAGCTGAACTTCCAATTCCTTTTTTAACAGCTGAACTGTATGATCAGTGGAGATTTTCAACATATCACTAACCCCCATAAAATTGGGCTTGTTGTCTATAATCAAACAACCCAAGGGTGATACAGAGGTTTCACATGCCGTAAATGCATAAAGAGCATCTATGGTTTTATCTGGTGAAATATCATTAGGTAGATGGACTAAAATCTCAACTTCTGAAGAGGTATTGTCTTCAATTTTTTTAATTTTTATTTTTCCTTGGTCATTCGCTTTAAGGATACTTTCTATAAGAGAAGAGGTTGTGGTGCTGAAAGGAATTTCATTAATGACTAATGTTTTTTTATCCAACTGGTTGATTCGTGCTCTAACGCGTATCTTTCCCCCTCTAAGACCGTCGTTATAATTTTGAACATCTATAATTCCCCCAGTCTGAAAATCTGGAAACAGATTGAACTTTTTACCTTTAAGATGCTGAATACTAGCACTGAGTAGTTCGTTGAAATTATGAGGTAAAATCTTGGTAGACAAGCCCACTGCTATTCCCTCGGCGCCTTGCGCTAAAAGCAAAGGGAATTTTACAGGAAGATGTATGGGTTCTTTTTTCCTACCGTCATAGGACAGTTGCCACTCTGTAACTTTAGGGCTAAAGACAACTTCAAGAGCAAATTTTGAAAGCCGAGCTTCTATGTATCTCGAAGCCGCTGCGCTGTCTCCTGTAAGTATGTTGCCCCAGTTTCCCTGCATGTCAATCAACAGGTCTTTTTGCCCAATTTGCACCATAGCATCACCTATACTGGCATCACCGTGAGGATGATATTGCATAGTATGGCCTACGATATTCGCTACTTTGTTGTAACGTCCATCGTCTAAATCTTTCATGGAGTGAAGGATTCTTCTTTGAACCGGTTTCAATCCATCTTCGATAGCAGGTACGGCTCGTTCTAGAATTACGTAAGAAGCGTAATCCAAGAACCAGTCTTTGTACATTCCAGTTACCTTCTTTAAGGCATCATCGGAATCGGTATTCAAAAGATTTTCTTCTTTGTCCATCCTACAACTTACTGTTCAGTTTCTTCAACAAAGTCCATTTCAACTTTAAGGTTGTTGATTATAAATTTTTGACGATCGGGTGTGTTTTTCCCCATATAAAAAAGCAGAAGCTCTTCAATAGTAGTTTGTCGATCTAGCATCACGGGATCCAAACGAATGTCCTCTCCTATAAAGTACTTGAATTCGTCTGGAGAAATTTCTCCTAAACCCTTGAATCTTGTGATTTCAGGTTTACCTTTCAGTTTGTTAATAGCTTCCTTACGTTCTTGCTCATTATAACAATAAATGGTCTCTTTTTTGTCTCTAACCCTAAAGAGGGGTGTTTGTAGAATATAGAGGTGCCCTTCTTTAATTAATTCAGGAAAAAATTGAAGAAAAAAGGTGATCAACAACAAGCGAATGTGCATTCCATCTACATCAGCATCAGTAGCAATTACAATATTGTTGTAACGCAAGTCTTCTAAACTGTCTTCGATATTCAAAGCCGCTTGAAGCAAATTAAACTCTTCGTTTTCGTAGACTATTTTTTTTGACATCCCGAAGCTATTAAGAGGTTTCCCTCTAAGACTAAAAACTGCTTGAGTGTTTACATCACGGGACTTTGTTATTGAACCGCTAGCAGAATCTCCCTCGGTAATAAAAAGGGTTGAATCCAGGCGTCTGTCTTTCTTGAGATCAGGCAAATGAACCCGGCAGTCACGTAGTTTTTTGTTGTGTAAACTTGCTTTTTTAGCACGTTCTTTAGCCAATTTTCTGATTCCAGAAAGCTCTTTGCGTTCTCGTTCTGCTTGAACTATTTTACGCTGTATTTGCTCGGCAATTGTAGTGTTTTTGTGCAAAAAATTATCCAATTGCGTACTTAAAAAATCAACGATATAGCTTCGTACAGTGGGCAAGTCTCCTCCCATGTCAGTTGAACCTAATTTTGTTTTGGTTTGTGACTCAAAAACCGGTTCCATAACCTTGATGCTCACCGCAGCAATAATGGATTTTCGAACATCAGAAGCTTCGTAATTTTTTCCAAAATGCTCACGAACAGTTTTAACCAAACCCTCCCGGAAAGCGGCCTGGTGTGTACCCCCTTGTGTGGTGTGTTGTCCGTTTACAAAAGAGTGATACTCTTCGCTATATTGGGTCTTACTGTGACTTAATGCGACTTCAATGTCTTCACCCTTGAGGTGAATGATGGGATAAAGGAGATCATTTTCATTGGTCTGGTCAGTCAAAAGATCTTTAAGTCCTTCTTCTGAAAAGTATTTTTCGCCATTTAAGTCAATGGTTAAACCGGGATTGAGGTACACATAATTTTTTATCATGCGCTCTACGTATTCCAAACGATACTTGTAGTTCTTGAATATTGTAGTATCGGGAATAAAAACCACCTTGGTCCCTCTTCTTTTACTCGAACTTTCAACTGGGGTATCTTCCACCAAGTTTCCATATTCAAAACGAGCCATTTTGGTTTCTTTATCACGGCTTGATTCCACAATGAATTGTTCAGACAGGGCGTTCACAGCTTTTGTACCTACACCATTAAGCCCTACTGATTTTTTAAATGCTCGAGTATCGTATTTTCCACCTGTGTTCATTTTAGAAACCACATCCACCACCTTTCCCAAAGGTATCCCTCTTCCAAAATCCCTAACCTTAACTGTGTTTTCCTTTATCGATATCTCAATCGTTTTTCCTGCACCCATAACAAATTCATCTATGCAGTTGTCCAGGACTTCTTTTAGTAAAATGTAGATACCATCGTCTGGGGAGGAACCGTCTCCCAATTTTCCAATATACATTCCTGGGCGCATACGAATATGCTCTTTCCAGTCAAGGGAGCGAATATTGTCTTCGGTGTAGGTCGTGTTCTCTTTCATTGTATAGGATGCTAATATAAATATTGCTTTACGATTCCTAAAGGCATTAACGGATCAAGAAATCAACAATTCGACACTTTTTTTTGTTAAAAAGTCCCGAGAATAAAGTAATTTTCAAACTCTTTAAAATCAATAAAACGGTATTATTCAGTTAAAAAAAATTAGAAAACAACCCTATGAACAATAATTCAACTGATAGCAGCCCAGGATCCTTACTCCATGTGGTTTATTTTTGGCTAAAAAATCCAGATGATCCCTCTGATCGAGCTGCTTTTGAAGAGGCTATAAAAAAACTGATCAGGACAAACCCACAAGCCATTGCCAGTCATCTAGGATGTCCAGCAGCATCAGAGAAGAGAGCAGTTGTAGACAACTCTTTTACTTATTGCTACACCATGACTTTTCCAAATTTAGAAGCTCAGAATACCTATCAAAATGACCCTACACATCTTTTATTTATAGAAGAAGCACAACACTTGTGGGAGAACGTTCGGGTACATGATTCTATCGCTTTGTAATAAATTAATCGGTGTTTTTTATTTGTGCTTTTCTAAAGCTGTCTATGGCTACAAAATAATCTGGATCCTCTAAAACATTCACATCGCATATCTTTTCTGCCCTTTTAATGAGTTTTACACAATCTGCAGAAAGATGTCTTAGGTGAATGTTTTTTCCGATCTTAAGATAACGTTCAGTTAGTTTATTTATACATTCAATTGCCGATTGATCTACAATACGTGATTCTTTAAAATCAACAATTACTTCATCTGGATCATTTTTAGGATCAAACTTGCTGTTGAATAATTCAATACATCCAAAAAAAAGTGGACCGTAGATTTCGTAATGTTTTACACCATGCTCATCGATTCGCTTTCGAGCACGAATCCTTTTTGCATTTTCCCAAGCAAAAACCAAAGAAGAAACTATTACACCCGCAAAAACAGCTATTGCTAAATCAAACAACACAGTAAGTACTGTGACAAGCAAGATCACTAAAACATCTGCTAAAGGCACTTTATTCCAAATTTTAAAAGTGCTCCATGCAAAGGTTCCTATTACCACCATAAACATCACCCCAACTAAAGCAGCTATAGGCACTTGTTCTATGTATTGTGAACCGAATAAGATAAAAATCAACAATGCAATGGATGCAATTATACCAGATAATCGACCCCGGCCACCAGATTTAATATTGATGATACTTTGACCAATCATTGCACATCCTCCCATTCCGCCAAACAAGCCATTAATGAAATTCCCTGCACCCTGAGCGATACATTCCTGATTTCCGCTGCCGTGAGAATCTGTTAATTCATCAATTAAATTCAAGGTCATCAATGACTCTATAAGTCCAATAGCTGCAAGAATTAGGGCATATGGAGCTATAAAAACAAAAGTCGCTACAGTAAATGGTATTTGTGGAATTTGAAAACTTGGAAATCCCGCCTTGATTCCTGAACCACCATTAGCTACTATAAATGAACGAACAGTTTCCGTTTCAAGCCCACCAAAAACCACAAGTGCACTCACTACTAATATTGCAGTCAAAGCAGCAGGTATTTTTTTTGTGATAAGAGGTAGAACAATCATGATTGTCATCGTTAACGCAACCAATCCTATCATAACAAAAAGGGATGTCCCTTCCATCCACACACCTTGTTTTTTAAACATTCCCAGCTGTGAGAGAAAAATAACTATGGCAAGTCCGTTTACAAAACCCATCATAACCGAATGGGGTATCATTCTCACAAACTTTCCCAATCGTAAAAGCCCTGCGCCCAGTTGTATGACACCTACAAGAAGTAAAGTAAAAAAGAGATATTGCAAACCTGCAGACGAATCGTTAGCCAGTTGGTTTCCCTCTTTAACTAAATGAACCATTACTACAGCCATTGCTCCCGTCGCTCCAGAAATCATACCTGGCCGACCTCCAAAAATAGATGTTACGAAACCCATCATAAAAGCTCCATAAAGACCAACAATTGGGGATACACCAGCTACAAAAGCAAAGGCTACTGCCTCTGGGACTAAAGCTAAAGCCACAGTTAATCCTGATAAAATGTCGTTTTTAATACTTCCTCCGTTCGTTTTGTCTATAAGTGAAAATGAAATCAATGAGTCGCCTTTTAAAATAAGCGGCAAAACTAAAGGAAATTTCCGTTCTCAACGAACCTTTTTGGGGTTTATATCACTAATTGATATAGACTGAGCAAACAAAAACACTGAAGTCCAGTAGGTTAAAAGAATTAGTAGTCCTGATAAGGGAATGGGCTGATAAAATTTGTTTAAGGCGAGTAAGCTATCTGATAACATAAACAGACCCACTGCCCAACCTATCCTACGGAAATTTGCTCTCAAATTATTTTGTTGTAAAGCGATACCCTGCCAGCTCATCAAGACAATAACTCCTACATAAGCAAAAACAGGTATTTTAAGAACACCCAAATTAGGGTAGCACAAGTAGAGTATAGCCATTGCTGTCAAAATAAGTAATAGACCAATGAATTTAGGCCATTTAAAGCCCTGTTGCCCGTAAAAAGCAACTAAAAAGCAAAGATGACCAATCAAGAAGGAAGCGAGTCCGAGAATAAAATAGGCATCAAAAAGTAATAAAGTATCACCTACCAAACAAAAAAAGAGACCGAGACAAATCCTTAAATTATAATTTTTAAGTTCCTTCTTCCTGTAGCGAAGTGCGTAAAGTAGGATGAGGAAGGTTGTTGCTGGTTTAGTGATATAAAAACCCCACTGATTTTCTATAAAAT
>VMCW01000122.1 GCA_008081175.1 Flavobacteriaceae bacterium | reverse complement strand
GACGCTATCTCGGAAAGAGTACTACAAAGCATTCCATCCCATAACAATAGCAGGCAAAAAATGGCGTGCCATTTCTTGGACTACTGCTGCTTCGCTCGTTGCTGTTGTGGAAATGGTTGCTTCTGGAAGTTTGCCACAAAAAGGCTTTTTAAAACAAGAGGAAATTCCTTTTGAAAAATTCTTGGAAACTCCAACAGGAGCCTTATTTTTATAAAACAATCTAATCTCAGCACCATGAAATTTGAAACGACTACCTCAATGACCCAGATATTGGATGCACTTTTTGAAGTCTATGCCAATCGTGTTCCCGACGTAAAGAAAATTACAGCAGCAATGGTTCAAAAAAAAATGGTAGCAAGTCAAAATGAAATCATCAATGACCACATTGCTTTTCGTACTATGGGTGTACCTCATTTAGGAATCGCTTCTTTTGAGAAAATATTTTTAGCGCACGGGTATGAAAGAATGGACTTTTATCATTTTGAGGCAAAAAAACTGGATGCGTATTGGTATGCTCCGCCTTCTCCAGATTTACCTCGGATATTCATCAGTGAACTGAAAGTCCCAACACTCTCCGAAGCAGTTCAAAAAATCATTTATTCTTACACAGATTCAGTTAAATCCGATCCTGTAGATGCTTTAGATTTAAATGATGCTCGAGCGGTTGCGCATTATTTTCAAACCCCTTTATGGAAGTTGCCTACGCTAGAAGATTACGAAACCCTTCTACAGGAAAGCGAATATGCAGCTTGGGTAATTTACAATAGGTATTATCTCAACCACTATACAATCAGTGTTCACGATCTGCCTGAGCCTTACAATCAACTCGAGGATTTTAATCTTTTTTTGAAGGACATAGGCATTCGATTAAATACCTCTGGAGGTGAAATTAAAACAAGCGCTGATCAACTGTTGCGACAAAGTAGTTCTGTTGCAAATGAAGTTGAAGCTCTTTTTGCTAACAAGGAAACAAGAAAAATAGCTGGGAGTTATGTTGAATTTGCGGAAAGAGGAGTACTACCTGAATTCAAACAGCTCAAACAATATGAAATTAAAAGAAATCACAGAAGAGAAGGGTTTGAAACGTCTAATGCAGATCGAATTTTTGAAAGCACTTTTAGCTCACAATTGAAAAGATAAAAAATGGATATTAAAAAGATTTTAAAAAATTTAGGAATAGAATCACAACAAAATGCCTGCAGCGCTGGAGGGAATTGGATGGGCTCGGGTGAGTTAATCGAGTCTTACAGCCCTGTAGATGGGTCTCTTTTAGGTAAAGTTATTTCCGCTTCTGTTCAAGATTATGAAGCCGTTATAGAAAGTGCTGAAAATGCCTTTTTATCTTTTAGAAAAATACCAGCACCACAAAGGGGTGAATTGGTTCGGCAGTTTGGAAACAAGCTAAGAGAAAAAAAGGAAGAATTGGGGCAGTTGGTTTCTTGGGAAATGGGAAAATCCTTGCAAGAAGGGCTGGGCGAAGTTCAAGAAATGATTGATATCTGTGATTTCGCTGTTGGACTTTCAAGACAATTACACGGTGTTACCATGACTTCAGAACGGCCATCGCACAGATTATATGAACAGTATCATCCACTAGGAGTAGTAGGGATCATCTCAGCATTTAATTTTCCAGTTGCAGTTTGGAGTTGGAATGTAGCTTTAGCATGGGTGTGTGGGAACGTTTGTATTTGGAAACCCAGTGAAAAAACACCCTTGTGTAGTATTGCTTGTCAAAATTTAATCGTGGAAGTTTTAAGAGAGAATCAGATTCCAGAGGGGGTCTCTTGTGTTTTAAACGGTGGTGCTGAAGTAGGAAAGTGGATGTCAGAGGATCATAGGATTTCCTTGCTTTCTGCTACAGGCTCTACGCGAATGGGAAAAGAAGTTGCGCAGCGTGTTGGTGCCCGTTTAGGGAAAACACTATTAGAATTGGGAGGCAATAATGCAATAATTGTTACACCCAATGCTGATATCGATACCGCTATGAGGGCGGCTGTATTTGGAGCTGTGGGTACCTGTGGACAACGCTGCACTTCTACACGAAGATTGATTGTTCATCAGTCCATTTTTTCTGAATTCACATCAGTGCTTAAAAAAGCATATCAGCAATTGCGTATTGGAACTCCTTTAGATCAAAACAATCACGTAGGACCTCTCATAGATACTGCTGCTGTAGAGATGTACGAAGCTGCTTTGGCTCAAGTAGAGAAGCAGGGTGGAAGCTGGCTGGTTCCCGGAGGAGTTCTGTCTGAAAAAGTTTATGGAAGTAAGTGTTATGTGAAACCCGCGGTGGCTATAATAGCGCATGATGCTCCCATAGTGCATCAAGAAACCTTTGCCCCCATACTTTACGTAATGGAATATTCTGGTCCTTTGGAAGAAGCAATAGCCATTCAAAATGAAGTAAAACAAGGGCTTTCTTCTTCTATCATGTCATTGAATATGAGAGAAACAGAAACCTTTTTATCTCATTGGGGAAGTGATTGTGGAATCGCCAATGTCAATATCGGTACTTCGGGTGCAGAAATAGGGGGTGCTTTTGGAGGAGAAAAAGAAACTGGTGGAGGCCGTGAAAGTGGTTCTGATGCCTGGAAAGCCTATATGAGAAGACAAACCAATACACTCAATTTTTCATCAGAATTGCCTCTTGCACAAGGGATTGTATTTGATCTTAAATAAACGATGTTACAACAACTTCCTGCCGTTGGAATCCTTCTTATTGCTGCTAATGTAATGGTTAGCTTGAAAGGATTTAAAGACGATCTTTTTTTTGACCGGTTTAAATTTCAAATTGAAAGCATTAAGAACGGTGAATATCGCCGTTTTATAGGTGCAGGCTTTCTTCATGTGAACACGACCCACTTGTTGTTCAACATGATAACATTTTACTTTTTTGTTTCCATAGTAGTAGATGCTATAGGCTCCTTTTCTTTGTTGTTATTGTATTTTATCAGCCTATTGATGGGTAATTTCTTTGCCTATTTGTTTCATTATAAACAACCGTACTATACCGCAGTCGGGGCAAGTGGAGCTGTAACCGGCGTGCTTTTCAGCGCTTTATTGCTTTATCCTAATTTGGAGTTGATGTTGTTTTTTATTCCCATTCCCATTCCTGGTTATCTTTTCGGAATAGGCTATCTCTTGTATACGCTTTACGGAATGAAAGCTCAAAATGATTCCATTGGACACACAGCTCACTTTGGTGGTGCTGTGGGAGGAATTCTAGTTACGCTTTTCTTTGATTTTGAAGTAGTATTCAACTCCCAATTAATGTTGGGAGTGCTTACGCTTACAGTTCTTATAGCTGGTTTTTTCTTGTATAGAAACAAGTAAGAAAGCGAAATTAAATCTTATTTAGAAGCTCTTCAACTTTATTGTACAACTCAATTCCGCGTAAATCTTTAGCTATGATAACCCCATTTTCGTCAAGCACAAAAGTAGCTGGAATTGCAGTCACTTTGTAGAGTTTGGCAATGGGATCATTCCAAAATTGAAGGTTAGAAACGTGACTCCAAGTCAATCCGTCGTCCTCAATTGCTTTGATCCACTTGTTTTTGTCTTTGTCAAGAGAAACTCCTACGATGCTCAAGCCTTTGTTTCTGTTTTTTCTGTACAGTTGAACCAAGTTAGGGTTTTCTACACGACAGGGTCGACACCAGCTTGCCCAAAAGTCAATGATTGTAATTTTTCCTAAGTTGCTTTTTAGGGCAAATGAATTTCCGTCAGGACTTGGACCTTCAAATTCCGGGGCCAATTGACCCACTTCTGCCTCCGGTGCTTTTTCTACCTGCTGCTTTACTGCTCTTCCAGATTTTGTATTTTTGATGCGATCAGAAAGTCCTTCAAACAATGCTTTTGCTTCCTCGTTGGGGAGTACTTTGTTGGCCACAAATCGTTCTAGAATCAAGATGGAAAGCAAGGAATTAGGAGCTGCTTTTAAGAAATCAAGCTCATAGTCCTGAATTTGTACTCGAACTTCTTGGTATTGCTGTTGAAGATCTTGTGCAAGAAGACTGTCTTTTAAGATTAAAGCCTGTTGCAGATCGTTGCCTATTCCATTGAGTGATTCGATATAAACTTTAGTTTCGGACTTGTATTTCATAAAATCATCATTAGAAACAGTTCCTGTGGCTTTAGAAAACCTTATGCTGTCTTTATAAATTTCTAGAGATACGGTGCCGTTTTCAGCTATGAATGGAAAGGTGGTATTCTGTCCTTCGATTTGTATAAAATGGAATTCAGGTTCACTGATTTGTGTTTTGAGATCAAAACTACCCTTATTGACTGTTAGTGTGTCAAGTGTTTTAGGTTGGTTGTTACTGTCTGCTACGATGAGGAAAAGTAAGCTTCCATCCGACAGATCAGAACTACCTTTTATTTTTAATGTATTGGAATCGCTTTGGCAATTACTAAGAAGAAGCGAAACAACGGAAAGAACGAGTAAAGTTCGAAACATATTCAATTGATTTTCCGCTAAATTAATCAATTGAGAGGAAATGAGAAACTTATGCTTATTTTAGCCTGTGGACAATTATTAATTAGAAGTAATTACTGGTGAAGCAGCATTTAATAGCTTTAAAAAAGAAACTAGAGGGAGGTTTAGAATGGGATCAATTACACAAAGTACTGTATGCTACTGACGCTTCCGTTTACAAAATGCTTCCAGAGGCTGTAGCTTTTCCAAAGAACGTGCAAGATTTGCAAACATTAGTAGTTTTTGCACAAAAGCACAAGACGAGTCTTATTCCAAGAGCTGCAGGTACTTCCCTTGCAGGACAATGTGTGGGAAAAGGTATAGTTGTAGACGTATCACGTTATTTTACAGAAATTCTCGATTTTAATCCTGAAGAAAAAACAGTAACTGTACAACCTGGAGTAAATAGGGATACACTAAATCGTTATCTCGCCAAGGAAGGGCTCTTTTTTGGTCCTAATACCTCTACCTCGCCCTATTGCTTACTTGGGGGTATGGTTGGAAACAATTCATCCGGTACAACCTCTATTCGGTATGGTGTTACCCGGGATAAAGTAAAATCGCTTCAAGTAGTTCTTTCTGATGGAAGCTTGTGTCAAATTGAGTCTTGTTCGAGTCAAGAATTGAAAAAAAAGACTATTGCTGAGAATTTTGAGGGAAGTATTTACCGTGAATTGATCAATGTATTGATGATTGATACGGTTCGAGACAATATCAAAAAGGATTTTCCGGACTATAGTATTCATAGAAGAAATACGGGTTATGCTGTAGATGAACTCATCAAAATGAATCCTTTTGAAGAAAACGGAGAAGCATTTAACCTTTGCAAGTTACTTGCGGGGAGTGAAGGTACATTGGCGTTTACGACCGCAATTACTTTAAAACTTGACCCACTACCACCTGAAAATACGGTGCTTTTAGCATTGCATTTCAATAGTATCTCTGAGGCCATGCAAGCGGTTGTTCCTGTAATGGAGCACCCATTATTTACATGTGAATTGTTGGACAAAACCATTCTTGACTGTACAAAAGGGCATGCAGGTTATGAGAAGAATCGTTTTTTTATAAAAGGGAATCCAAAGGCCATACTTTTATTGGAATTACGCAACGAAAGTCCCATAAAACTCAAACAAGAGCTAGCGGCTTTGGAAGAAGCTATATCTTCAAAAAAATTAGCCTATGCCACGGTTCCGCTGTGGGGAAAAGAAATTGAACTGGCAAACGAATTGAGACATGCTGGTCTAGGTTTACTGGGAAACATGGTCGGTGATCACAAGGCAGTTGCTTGTATAGAAGACACTGCTGTTCCTTTGGATGAATTAGCAAGTTATATCGAAGAATTTCAGCAGTTAATGAAGCGTTTCGGTCAAGAGGTTGTCTATTATGCCCATGCTGGGGCTGGGGAATTGCATTTGCGACCAATACTCAATCTGAAAACACAAGAAGGTGTTCGGGATTTTAGAGAAATCACTTTTGAAGTAGCAAAGTTGGTAAAGAAATACAAAGGTTCATTGAGCGGAGAGCACGGTGACGGGATTGTTCGATCTGAGTTTATCCCACTAGTTTTGGGAGAGCCGAACTACAGCCTTTTTAAAACCATCAAAACTC
>VMCW01000131.1 GCA_008081175.1 Flavobacteriaceae bacterium | reverse complement strand
CAGGGACGTTACAAGAATTTCGCCATTTCCTTCTACTTTTCCACGGAGTTTTTTTGCAATATCTAAGGCAGTAAAATTCATCGCTGCAAAAGTACGTATTTATAAGGAAAAAGGATGTTTTGGATAGCACAAATAGTAGCGGTATAGCGGTTTAGAAAAATGATTAAAATCCAAATAATCAATTGTTTCAGCCAAAGGCTTTATCTCAGCTGATTTGTTTTTAAGCCATATCTGTGCGTGGTCAGATCTGTAGGTTTGGTTAGAAACACTCCCTGAGTACACAAAATAATCCAACTCTTTTGAGTTTTGAGACAGGTTTTGCCACTTGCTCCTTACAGCATCAATTTGATTTTGTGTAAAGGGGGTTTCTTGAATTTTAATTTTTGGTAATTTCCTGTAATACAGTTGCTGTGAAAGCTTACTCAAAACCAAATCCTCATGTTTGGTCCATTGTTTTATGAGGTGAAAAATGTCAGCATCTTCAAGAGTGAGGTAGTGAAGTAATAGCTCTTTTGTTAAGGAGTTGCCTTTTTCAAAATGCAGTAATGGATAGAGCATATGAGAAGAAGAAATATCCTCTTCACCTAGAACAACTAGTTCTCGAAATCGTTCTAAAATCTTAACTAAAAGAAGTTCAGCGGCTAAGCTTGTCTTATGTAAATAAACCTGCCAATACATCAAACGGCGTGCGAGGAGAAATTTTTCTAAAGAATGTACTCCTTTGGCTTCAAAAACCAACTGTTCATTTTCAACATGCATCATTGCTATAATACGATCAGTGTTGATGTTTCCTTCAGTTACCCCTGTATAAAAACTATCTCTTTTAAGATAATCAAGACGATCTACGTCGATTTGTCCTGTGACAAGTTGATTCATAAAACTTCTGGGTGAAGTATTTCTGAAAATTTGCAAAGCCAGTTCTAATTTTCCTCCAAACTCTTGATTTAAAAGTTCAATCGCTGATACAGACAAGGTTTCATGGCTCACCCCTTGGAGTAATACCTTTTCTGAAGCATGAGAAAAAGGTCCA
Source organism: Flavobacteriaceae bacterium (assembly GCA_008081175.1). Lineage (GTDB taxonomy): Bacteria > Bacteroidota > Bacteroidia > Flavobacteriales > Flavobacteriaceae > MS024-2A. The sequence continues at coordinate 5,136 of VMCW01000131.1, read as the reverse complement.
TGACCGATATCGTGAAGCAATATAGCAATCTGCATTGCTTCACTTTCTTTACGTGAAATTTCAACCCCTTTCTTTACAAGCAGCTCTATGGCCTTTTGCATTACATGCATTGCGCCAATGGCGTGCTCAAAACGCGTGTGATGTGCTCCAGGATAGACTAAGCTTGAAAGGCCCATTTGAGAAATTCTTCTCAAACGCTGAAAGTAAGGATGATTGATAAGATTTAAAATCAAATCACTTTCAATAGTAATAAATCCATAAATTGGGTCGTTAAAAAGAGTATTCTTCTGTGACACGTTTGCAGAATTTTCACCAAAGATACTACAATGGATCGGATCAATGTTTTATGGGTAGATGACGAAGTTGAACTCCTCAAACCCCATTTCCTTTTTTTAAAAGAGCGTGGGTATGATACGGTTCCTTGCACCAATGGACAAGATGCTTTGGATTTAATCAACAATCAATATTTTGATGTGGTTTTATTGGATGAAAACATGCCGGGTCTAAGTGGATTGGAAACCTTACAGGAGATCAAGAATAGTAAACCTCAACTACCTGTGGTTATGATAACCAAAAACGAGGCTGAACAAATCATGGAAGAAGCCATAGGGTCTAAAATTTCTGACTACTTAATTAAACCTGTTAATCCGAATCAAATACTCCTTTCCCTAAAGAAAATTTTAAATCAAAAACACCTCATTGCGGAGCAAACGAGTTTGAATTACCAAAAAGAGTTCACAAAGTTATCCCAATCTTTAGGTACTTTGAAAACCTATACTGACTGGGTAAGTCATTATAAAAAACTTTTATTTTGGGAATTGGAGTTAGAATCCTTGGACGATCCTACTATGCTAGAGATTTTTGAATCACAAAAGAAAGAATCAAATGCTCTTTTTGCCAAATTTATTCAGCAACAGTATGTTGAATGGATACAAGGAAATGAAGGTCCAGTCCTTTCGCATCAGTTGTTCAAACAAAAAGTACTCCCTGAATTAAAACAGCATCAACCCACCCTACTTTTATTGATTGATAACCTTAGATTTGACCAATGGAATGTCATAAAAAGTGAACTGCTAGATGCCTATAAGTTAGAAAAAGAGTCAGAATATTTTAGCATACTACCCACAGCAACTCAGTATGCAAGAAATGCTTTTTTTGCTGGTCTGACTCCTTTGCAGATTCAAGAAAAATACCCTCATTGGTGGCGTTTTGACCATGAGGAGGGGGGGAAAAACCTTAATGAAGAAGCTTTTTTAAAAACGCAATGTGACCGATTGGGTATGAATCGACCTTTTAGTTATCACAAAATCACGCAGCTGAACCAAAGTCAGAAACTGATTAAAAACCTATCTAACCACGTTCATGAGGGGCTAACTGTAGTCGTGTATAATTTTGTAGATATGATTTCTCACGCCAAGACTGAGCTGGAAATGATTAAAGAATTAAGTCCAGACAATAAGGGCTATCGCTCTTTGACTCTAAGTTGGTTTAAAAACAGTCCCTTGAAGAAATTAATTGCTAAAGCGGCAGAACTTAATTTCCAACTAGTGCTGACTACAGATCATGGAACAATTAATGTAGAACAACCCAGTGCAGTAATCAGTGACAAGGAGGCCAGTGTAAATTTGAGGTATAAAACAGGTAGGAGCTTAACTTTTGATTCTAAAGAGGTTTTGTCCTTTAGCGATCCCAAGAGTATTGCTTTGCCTTCGACAACACTAAACAGTAGTTATATCTTTGCTAAAGAATCCGTTTATTTTGTTTACAAAAACAACTATAATCATTTTGCGAAATTATATCAAAATACATTCCAGCACGGTGGGGTTTCACTTGAAGAAATGATTGTTCCATTTATTGTATTAAGCCCTCGTTAGCCCTACATTTGCAGCATGAACAGTCGTTTTCAATTAGCAGAATTGACCCAAGTAAGCCAAGCGATCTTAGATGATTTTAAAACTAATGTTATTCGTATTGATGGTGCAATGGGTGCAGGAAAAACGACACTCATTTCGAGTGTTTGTAAGCAGTTAGGTGTCAAAGAGTCTGTGAGTAGCCCTACTTTTTCATTAGTTAATTGTTATCAGGGCACGAATGGACCTATTTATCACTTTGATTTTTATCGTCTTGTTCATCCTGATGAGGCTTTAGATTTTGGTATAGAAGAATATCTGGATTCGGGCCATCTATGTTTATTGGAATGGGCTGAAAAGATAACACCTCATTTACCAGAACACTATGATCATTATATGCTAGACGTTGTTGATGAAAAAACAAGGTTATTGTACACCAAAAAATAAAAAAATAGTATGAAAATTTTGTACCGCCTTGGGTATTATCTCGCAGGTTTTTCAGTAGGATTGATTTTTTTAGCTTTTGTATTGAACGGAAAAAAAACCAGTTGTAACTACGGACCTTCTGCACGTGTAAAAGACAATATTTTACAAAAGCAATTGCAACTCAGCCCTTCATTGGTAGCCCTTCATCCCATGTTGGGAGACAGTCTTTTGAGACAGTACATCAATGGAGGAATAATTGATTTTTCAAAAAGCAACACCAAATTAGACTCCTGTCGCAGATATTTCATCAAATTAAAAGACGAAAAAGAAGCTTTTATCGAAATTGAAAATTGCGAAAAGCGAGCTACTGTTGTTAAACTTCAACTTCCTTAGCTTTACGGCGTTTTATTTCTTTTTCAATAAGCTGAAGTTCTCTGGGTGTCTGGCCACTTACAGAAGTATTTTCCTCTGCACGTCTAATCAGATACGGAATAACTTCACGTACTGGACCATAAGGAACATATTTTACAACTTGATAGCCCGAAGCTGCAAGATTAAAAGAAATATGATCAGCCATTCCATATAATTGTGAAAACCAAAGATTGGGATGGTTGTTGGCTAATCCATTTTCTTTCATCCAATCGGTCACTTTTAGAATGCTCAGTTCACTGTGTGATCCAATAAAAAGTCGACAGGTTTCTAATTTAGGAAGTAAGAAATCCAACGCCATGTCAAAATTTTTATCTGTTTCCTTTTTATTTTCGCAAATGGGAGAAGGTATTCCTAAGCGTTCTGCACGGTCGTTTTCTTTTTCTATATAGGCACCACGAACCAACTTTACCCCTAGCTTAAAACCCTTTTCCTCCGCTTTTTGAACTAATTTCTTTAAATATGGCAATCGATCTTTGCGGTACATTTGTACCGTTGTAAATACAACTGCCTCTTCCTTGTTATATCGCTGCATAAAATCTTCAGCAATAGCATCAATAGCACCTTGTACCCAAGTTTCTTCAGCATCTATGAGTAGTCGTACACCGAGCTCTGAAGCTTTTTTACAGCACTGCTCCATTCGGTCTAAGCAACGTTCCCAGGACTGTCCTTCTTGAGGGGTAAAGGATTTTCCAGAGGTCTTCTTCTCAAAAAGATCAAAAGCACCCAGACTAGTGGACTTAAATACAGTAAATGGCAGTGCAGGTCTTCCTTTTGAAAATGAAAGTGTTTCTAAGGTTTTTTCCAAACTGATTTCCATCCCCTCTTCCGTTTTTAAACCTTCTGCAGCGTAATGCATATAGGAATTAACCTTAAGGTCAGATAGCTTTTGAACCAGTTTAATAGAATCTTCTTTCTGTGTTCCAGCACAAAATTGTTTAAAAACAGTATGCTTGAAAAGATTAGAAATGGGGAGCTTAATCTTGAGGGCTAAAAGAGTTATTTTACTTCCAAGAGCAACAAGAGTAGGATATGATATCAAACGGAATAAATAATAGGCTCTAAAAAGTTCACTATTGGATTTTAATCGATACGCCTCCTCTGTATTTTCAAAATTCATAGCATCAAAATAAAATCGAAATTACGTCTTTTTGCAAATAGACAAGATTCAAAAGATCAATTTTTATTTTCCAAAAGAGGAACAAACCTGAAAGTTCCAAAAGACTCTTTGTCGAAAACTTTTTCTGCTGTTCTTGTATAGCGAATCATTTGCTGCTCTTTATCTCCAATAGGAATTACAAGTTTCCCTCCTATTTTAAGCTGTTGTAACAGGCTTTTAGGTACTTCAGGTGCTCCTGCAGTAACCAAAATACGATCATAAGGGGCATTTTCAACCCATCCTTTATAGCCATCACCAAATACCATTTTTTTTGGAAACAAACGCAATTTGCTAAACAATAGCTTAGATTTTTTGTACAGTTCCTGTTGTCGTTCCACAGTATATACATGAGCTCCCAAATGAAGTAAAACCGCAGTTTGATACCCCGAGCCTGTTCCAATTTCCAAGATTTTATGCTTGGGAAGTACTTCCAATAATTCCGTTTGAAAAGCAACAGTATATGGCTGGGAAATGGTTTGGTTTGCAGCAATAGGATAGGCCTGATCTTCATATGCGAAATTTATAAGACCGGGATCCATAAAAAAATGTCTGGGAACAGCACCTATTGCTTCCAAAACAGATTCAGTATAAATCCCCTTTTCTCTTAACTGTACTTTCAGCTGCCTTCGTAACCCCTGAAATTTAGTAGTATCCTCCATAAGGTGCAAAAATAAAGTAGTTTCGATAGATTTATGGAATTTGATTGTATTTTTGAGTTAAAAATAGCTCGATGCTTAAGATAGGAATTTTAGGAGCAGGTCATTTGGGCAAAATCCATCTGCGACTTGCAGCAGCCTCACCCAGCTATGAGCTGGTCGGCTTTTTTGATCCCGACAAAACTGCTGTAGAGCAACTTGTAAAAGAAAAAGGCTATACTGCTTTTGAAAGTCCTGAGGCATTGATTAATGCAGTAGATGTTGTTGGTATTATCACTCCTACCCTTTCGCATTTTGAAATGGCTAAAAAAGCATTACTTTCTAAAAAACATGTTTTTATCGAAAAGCCTATCGCACAAACAGACCAAGAAGCACAAACCATTGTAAAATTAGTAAAGGAACAAGGAGTTCTGGGTACGGTAGGTCATGTGGAGCGATTTAACCCCGCCTTTCAAGCTGTAGAAAATGCTATAGAAGCACCTATGTTTATTGAATCGCATCGGCTTGCAGAATTCAATCCTAGAGGAACAGATGTTTCTGTAGTGTTGGACTTAATGATACACGACATCGATATAGTACTCAGTTTGGTCAAATCTCCAGTAAAATCTATTGATGC
>VMCW01000154.1 GCA_008081175.1 Flavobacteriaceae bacterium | reverse complement strand
TTTGCATAATACATGCCCTGAGCATCGTTTTGCGGCACACTATAAACGAATAAAACAGCGTGCGGCTCGTTCCAACCTGTTAAATAATAAAAATTTGGATCTGGGTGATATTCGAAATCAACATCATTAGCTCGGTTTCGAATCGGTGAAGAAAAAAATACAGCAACAGAGTTGCTGGGGAGTTTTTCTCGTAATTGAAGCCGTCGTTCCCTATGAAAATCCGATGAAAGTTCCGACTTTTGTGCACTACCCTTTTGGGAAGTGCTAAAGACAACAAGAGTTAAAAACGAAATAAAAATAGCTTTGAAATTCATTATTTAAAGGAATAAAATTATGAGTGAACTTATAAAAAAAACCGCACTTTATGACACCCACTTGGCGTTGAATGCAAAAATGACCCCTTTTGGAGGTTTTGAGATGCCAGTTCATTACACTGGAGTCAAAAAGGAACACCTTGCAGTTCGAGAAGCTCTAGGGGTTTTTGATGTTTCTCATATGGGGGAATTTCATGTCTTTGGTCCTAAGGCTTTAGAATTACTTCAATACGTTTGTAGTAATGACATTTCATCAATTGCTGTAGGTAAAGCTCAATACAACTATTTCCCAAATGACCGAGGAGGAGTGGTAGATGACCTCATAGTATACCGAATCGAAGAGGAACATTACCTTCTAGTTGTCAATGCATCAAACATTAAAAAAGATTGGGAATGGTTGCAAAAACACAACAGTGCATATAATGCACAAATGGAAAATCATTCTGAAAAAACAGCACTACTTGCAATTCAAGGTCCCAAGGCTCTTGAAGCTATGCAAGCCCTAACTGAATTTCCCTTAGACAGCCTTCCTTTCTATGCACACACTACCACAACTTTTGCAGGATGTGAAAAGGTACTTATGGCTACTACCGGATACACCGGTGCTGGTGGAATAGAAATATATTTCCCTTCCTCAAAGGCTGAAATTATTTGGAATGCAGTACTGCACGCGGGAAAAGATTTTGGTATTGTTCCAGCTGGACTAGCTGCTCGAGATACACTGAGAACTGAAATGGGTTACTGTCTTTATGGAAACGAAATTAATGATACTATTTCACCAATTAGTGCTGGTCTAGGATGGGTTACAAAGCCAGAAACTGGTTTTATTCATTCTAATCACATAGCAAAAGAAAAAGCAGAAGGTACTGAAGAAAAACTCGTTGGCTTTGTTATGGAAGACCGAGGAATTCCCAGATCAGACTATTTGATTGTCGATTCAGAGAACAATCCCATCGGTAGGGTAACTTCAGGAACACAATCCCCTTCTCTTTCCCAAGGGATAGGTTTGGGATATGTGCCAAAAGAATTCGCATTACCAAATACCAAAATAGGGATTAGAATTCGAGACAAAAGATGTGAAGCTTTAGTAGTAAAATTACCATTTATTAAAACATAACTCCTTTGCGACCCATACTCATCTTAGGGGCTAGCGGCTTTATAGGGAATGTTCTTTACAAAGAATTAGCACCCTATTACAAAACCTATGGAACCTTTAACACCCAAAGTGAGCTTGAGAACAATGCCCATTTTTTTTACTTTGATATGGAAAAGGGAGGGTTAAAAGCTCTTTTAAGCAGTATCCAACCTAGACTCATAATCTCTTCGCTGAGAGGAGATTTTAGCGCCCAAGTAGAGACACACTCATTTCTTACCGACTATATAAGGAAAAACGATTGTAGAATTTTATTCCTCTCCTCTGCCAACGTTTTCGACTCTTTTAGACACTACCCTTCCTACGAGTATGACAAAACTCTATCTGACAGTGTTTATGGGCATTTTAAAATCAAGGTTGAAAACAAACTCATGAACCTTCCTGTAGGAAAGTTTGTAATTGTTAGACTGCCAATGGTTTATGGATTGAATGCTCCTAGGACCTTAGAGCTAGATGAAGCAGTTTTGAACGACAAATCTATTGAAGTCTTTCCAAACACAATCATCAATGTGAATAGTGATATTCGATTGAGTCAACAAATTCATTTTCTTATCAACCATAAAAAAACGGGTATTTATCACCTGGGAAGCACAGACCTTATTTCTCATTTTGATTTCATAAAAAACCTGGTAGAACGGAGACATAAAAAATCGGGGATTTACAAACAGGTATTTACTTCAAATACAATCCGATATTTAGCAACTCTGCCTAAAGAAAACAAACTGCCATCTCACCTTCAACCCTCTTATACGGAAGTGCTTGACGATCTAACATTAGCTATTAAGTAATCTTACTAAAAAGGTAATGGAGTGAATAGAAGACCTTGAAATAGTAATTACAATCCTTCTAAACTTTTTTATCTTTGCTCATCGAAATAAAAACAACATGGGAAGAGCCTTTGAATTTAGAAAAGCACGAAAAATGAAACGCTGGTCTGCTATGGCCAAAACCTTCACCAGAATAGGAAAAGATATAGTGATGGCTGTTAAAGAAGGTGGCCCCGATCCAGAAAATAATTCACGCCTCCGTGCTATAATTCAAAATGCCAAGGCAGCCAATATGCCGAAGGACAATATTGAACGTGCTATAAAAAAAGCAAGTGACAAAAACACGGAAAACTACAAGGAAGTTTTATTTGAAGGATATGCACCACACGGTATTGCAGTTCTTGTTGAAACAGCAACAGATAACAACAATCGAACTGTTGCCAATATTCGTTCTTATTTTAATAAAGCCAACGGCAGCTTAGGAACAGCTGGATCTGTAGAATTTATGTTCGACCACAGTTGCAATTTTAGGATTAACTCCGCAGGCCTTGATCCGGAGGAAATTGAGTTGGAATTTATTGATTATGGCGTAGAAGAAGTTTTTGTTGATGATGACGGAATGTTACTTTACGGTCCTTTTGAAAGCTTTGGAATGATTCAAAAAGAACTCGAAAAAAGAGCTTTTGAAATTTTATCTTCTGGATTTGAACGCATACCACAAACACTTAAAAAACTAGAAAAAGCTGCTGAAGAAGAAGTGATCCAACTCATTGAAAAAATTGAGGACGACGACGACGTACAAAATGTCTATCATACACTAGACATTCAAGAGTAGTTAAAAACTCTTCTCCTTAGAGTATCCCCCTACTCCTTTAAATAAAGTTTCCAATTTTTTAAGATCGCTGTTCTCGTTTTTGGTGGCAAAAAAATTAGGGTGAATAACAACCCTTTTATTCTCATAATCAAAAGAAACAGGTACAATAGGTATTTTTAATTGTTTTGCTAAATGATAATAGCCTGTTCTTAGTTTCTCTACTTTTTTTCTTGTTCCCTCTGGTGCCATAGCTATCCGAAATTTTTTATGTGCATCAAAAACAGCTGCGAGTGCTGCTACAGAACCTAAGTTACCAGAACGATCAACAGGTGCCCCACCAAGACCCTTAAAAAACCATGCTGTCCAGGGACGAAACAACTCCTTCTTTCCAACAAAATTGATGGACTCTCCTGAAATACTTCTTACCAACAAGCCTAAAAAAAAATCTACCCAACTGGTGTGAGGAACCACAGCAACAATGTACTTTGGAAGCGTTGGAAAAGCTCCGATCATCTTCCATTGCAACAATCTAAAGTATATGAATTTAGATAATTTGTGAAACATAAATTCAAGGGATTATATTAAAATCTTCATTGGGAAACCCAATTAAATACAACTTGCTTTTTGCACGGGTCATTGCCGTGTACAACCATCTCAAATATTCTTTATCTGGACCTTCGGCCAAATAGGGTTTTTCTATAAACACATGTTCCCATTGCCCCCCCTGAGATTTATGGCAAGTTACGGCATAAGCGTATTTTACTTGCAAAGCGTTAAAAAAAGGATTCTTTTTTACTTTTAAAAACTTCTTGTATTGTGATTTCTCTGAAGCATAGTCCTCTACCACCTTCTGGTACAAAAGGCCACTCTGCTCAAAAGAAAGTGACGGGCTTTCTGATCTTAAAGTATCCAACAAGAGTACAGTATTAAAAGGAACCTCGTCTGGATAATCTACAAGGCGAACTTTTACCTCTGCAAATGAAAAATCATAAATCTGTTTTCTGGATTGAATGGATAGAACTTCTAAAACATCTCCATTGGCAATAAAACCAGGCTTTGAATCTGGTGATAACCAAAAGTAATTGTTTTTAACTACCATAAGTTGATCTCCTACACAGAGCTCGTCTTCCCAACCTAAAATTCGTTTTCTAATGTGTTCATTGAACAAATTTGCTCTTCTATTGGATCGAACTATAAAAACAGTTTGGTCTCTTCCTGCTTGATCAAAAGCGGTTTCTATAACCTCAAAAAGATCCATCCCACTATTGGTACACTGCACATCTTTTACATCCATTAAATCAAATTTAAATTGGTCGTAAATTTCTTGTGTAAGTTGTTCTCTGAGTATTGTAGCATTAGTCAATATACCCGAGTCGCTTTCTTGCCGAACTACAGTATCTAATTCTACTTCATGTACTTGATCAAAATGATACGATTCCAATTCTTTTTTATCTAATGCAGGACTTAAGTTGAGGTGAACTGGAGGAAGCTGTGCTGGATCACCTACAAAAATTAACTTACATTGTTCTCCTCTACTAACATATTGAATCAAATCACTCAATAAGGATCCGTTTTCAAAGAATTTTGCTTGTTGTTGGTCATCACCGATCATTGAAGCTTCATCTACAATAAAAAGTGTTTTTTTGAGCTTATTGGGTTTGAGCTGGAATACAATTTTTCCCGAACGTTCAGGTTTAGGATAATAAATTTGTTTGTGAATCGTGTAAGCAGGTTTTCCAGAGTAAGATGCCATAACCTTAGCAGCTCTTCCTGTGGGCGCCATTAAAATTGAATTAAAACCGATGAGTTTAATTTGGCTGACTAAAGATCCAATTAAAGTTGTTTTTCCAGTACCGGCATAACCTTTCAAAAGAAAGGCCGCATTTGGTGATTTAGACAGTATAAATTTGGTGATTTCCGAAAACCATATTCGCTGTGAGTCAGTAGGTTCAAAAGGAAAACTTTGTTCCAATTTCAAGCAAAATTTTTCAGGTGTCATTGAATCGTTCTTAGGGCTAAATATAATTTATTTTAAAAACTTTTGTGATTCAAAAAAAATTGTAGTTTTGTTTGTATCAAATAAAAATAGACAATGAAATTAGGTATTCAAGTTGTTTTATGGATTGCTTCAATCTTTTTCGCCTACAAAATTTACGATTCTGTTAGTGGTCCCATACGATTCAACCAAGTTAAAAATGAACGATATGCAAAAGTGATTGACCGAATGAAAGACATTCGAACAGCGCAAATTGCTCATAAAGACGTGAAAGGTGTTTTTTCTAATAACTTTGATAGTCTTATAAAATTTATCGATGACGGAATCTTCACTTTAGTTGAAAAGAGAGATTCTTCCTACTTAGAGTACGATAGAACATACAGAATTGACATGTTAAAAGAGGTTGTCGTTATTGACACACTTGGTTTTGTTTCTGTAAAAGATTCTTTATTTAAAAACACCGATCGTTATAAAAACATTGCCTATATTCCTGTAGAGGGGGCAGAAGACAAAAAATTCCAAATCAAAGCAGAAATAATAAATAAAAACGGTTATAAAGTACCTGTTTTTGAAGTTAAAGTAGCTAAAAATATTATACTTTTTGATCAAGATGCTGATCTGTTAAAGCAAGAAAACGAAACCGTTTCTGTTGATGGTGTTAACGGATCCGAAATCATTCTAGGATCACTTTCAAATGTGAGTACCAACGGAAACTGGCCAACAATATTTGATGCCAAAAGAGAATAAAATCATCCAACCAAAAGATTTATCCATTCACTATTTTGTGAATGGATTTTCTTTTTGTACCCATTCCAAAATTGATTTTATTCCTACCCCAAAGGGTGCCTCTGATTTTAAAAAAGCACTAGAAGATTTTTTTGATTACTACCCCAAAGAAACTTTCCTTTCTTACAGTCTTCTCTTTTATCAAAACCCTTCAGTTTTCGTTCCTGAAAAGTTTTTTGATGATTCTCGTGCCAAAGAATATTTAGAGCTCTTTAAAAAAACAGATGAAACCGATGCTATTGCCTATGACTCCGTTGATGTTGAAGAAAATCAAATTAATCTTTACACTTTCCCGAAGGAAATAGAGGCGGTTTTGAAACAGTCCAATAGAACTTTTAAAACAACTCATTACAACACT
>VMCW01000044.1 GCA_008081175.1 Flavobacteriaceae bacterium | reverse complement strand
AGTACACTAGCTCCTGTTCTTTTATTAGCGCGGTTGAGTCATCTTTCCCTTCTTCTTTTCCTCGTTACTCTTGTCTGGATGGGTTTTATTGGCTGGTTGGATGACTATATCAAAATCTTCAGAAAAAATAAGGATGGTTTGAAAGGAAGGTTTAAGGTTGTAGGTCAAATCTTTTTGGGCGCCTTTGTAGGTAGTGTACTCTTTTTTCATCCTGAGGTAACAGTGAGATCAGAAGTTAGTACTTCAATCACTTCATCAGAAATTTCTATAGCTGACGATAAAACGAAAAACGACATTAAAGCTGCTTTGACAACAATTCCTCTTCTAAAGAAAAATGAATTTGATTATCACAGTTTAATAGCTTGGATGGGTATTGGATCACAATATACTTGGCTCGTTTTCATACCCATAATTATTTTTATCATCACGGCAGTTTCAAATGGTGCTAACCTAACCGATGGTATAGATGGCTTAGCAGCAGGTACCTCAGCAATTATAGTATTTGCTTTGGCTGTGTTCTCTTTTGTCTCTGGTAATGTCAATTTTGCAAACTATTTAAACATCATGTACATCCCAAATGTTGGAGAAGTGGTTGTTTTTATAGCAGCTTTTTTAGGCGCCTTGATTGGGTTCTTATGGTACAATGCATATCCAGCAGAAATATTTATGGGTGATACGGGAAGTTTAACCCTAGGCGCTGTAATTTCTGTTATTGCAGTAATCGTTAGAAAAGAATTGCTGATTCCTCTTTTGTGTGGTGTGTTTTTTCTAGAAACCCTATCGGTTATTCTACAAGTAGGGTATTTTAAATATTCAAAATCAAAAACAGGAACAGGAAAACGCATTTTTAAAATGGCACCTCTTCATCACCATTACCAAAAAAGCGGTTTTCATGAAAGTAAGATTGTAGCGCGTTTTTGGATTGTTGGAATTCTTTTGGCAGTTCTAACTGTAGTAACCCTTAAGCTGAGATAATGGAGAAGAAAGTTGTTGTTTTGGGAGCAGGTGAAAGCGGAATGGGTGCTGCACTTTTAGCTAAAAAGAAAGGCTATCAAGTTTTTGTTTCTGAACAAAATGAGCTGTCAAAGGAGCATCAATCCACATTGCAAAAACAGGGGATAGAATGGGAATCTGGAAAACACAGCCCTGATGCTATGAAAAATGCAGAATGGGTAGTGAAGAGTCCTGGAATACCTTCTGATAGTCCCTTGGTTGAGAATTTGAAAAAGAAAGGATTGGTAATTGTTTCTGAAATAGAATTTGCAGCACAATACACCCCTGCAACTTTAATTGGTATTACAGGAACAAACGGTAAAACCACGACTACATTACTTACCTATCAAATTTTAAAAGATGCCGGACTTAACGTAGGACTTGCGGGGAATATAGGAACCAGTTTTGCTTATCAAGTAGCAACTGCAAATTTTGATTACTACGTCTTGGAGATTAGCAGTTTTCAGTTGGATGACATTCGTCAATTTGCTCCGCATATCGCAGTGATTACGAACATCACACCGGACCACCTTGACCGATACAATTACCGTTTGGAAAAATACGTTCAATCCAAATTAAAAATCACTCAAAATCAAACTGAAAAAGATTTTTTTCTGTTCAATTCAGAAGATCCTGTTTTGAAAAAGGCTTTGGAAAAAGCGTCTATACAATCTAAAAAAGTCCCCCTAGGAAATACCCAAAAGGGGGAAGGAGCCTATTTAAAGGAAAACAACATTACCATTCATTTAGAAAATAAAACAACTATGATCAATACCGCTCAATTCCCACTTTCAGGAAGACATAATTTGCTCAATGCTATGGCAGCTTCAACAGTTGCACGTCTTTTGGACATCAGAAAAGAATCCATACGTGAGAGTCTCACCCATTTTAAGGGAGCACCACACCGAATGGAAAAAGTATTGACAATACAACATGTAGCGTATATAAATGATTCCAAGGCGACCAATATAAATGCTACCTTCTTTGCTCTAGATAGTATGGAGAGCCCTTTTGTATGGATTGTGGGTGGGGTTGACAAGGGAAACGATTATGAAATTTTATTGCCCATGGTTCGAAAAAAGGCTAAAGCCATTATTTGTCTAGGGGTTGATAATGAGAAATTACGCAGCACATTTGAAAATGTGACTGATATTTTTATAGAAACACAATCGATGAGCGAAGCCGTTAAAATAGCTCATAAAGTTGCTATACCTAAAGACACAGTATTGCTTTCACCAGCGTGTGCCAGTTTTGACTTGTTTCAGAATTATGAAGACCGTGGAAATCAATTTAAGGAAGCTGTTAGAAACCTATAAGCGCTATGTTTAAATCACTAAAAGGAGATAAAGTATTATGGGGAATTTTGGCCTTATTGGCTGTATTTTCCTTTTTACCCATTTTTAGTGCGAGTTCGAATTTGGTTTATGTGGTCGGTAAGGGAACACCCTGGGGCTATTTTGTGAAGCATTTCGTGATTTTAGCCATCGGTTTTATTTTGATGTTTTCTGTTCATAAAATTCCCTACCATTATTTTAAAGGGATATCCCTTTTAATGTTACCTGTTGTGGTTCTTTTGCTTATTTATACCGCCTCACAGGGAACGGTTATTTCTGGTGCCAATGCGAGTAGGTGGATACGAATTCCAATCGTGGGATTGAGTTTTCAAACCTCAACCCTAGCCTCTGTAGTTCTTATGGTATACGCCGCCTCCTATTTATCCAAAATAGATACCCTACCGTTTTCTTTTAGAAGGTCTTTGTTTCGTTTTTGGTTTCCCGTTTTTCTAATCATTTTTTTAATCTTTCCCGCAAACCTTTCCACAGCAGCACTGTTATTTGTTATGGTGTTATTATTGGCTTTTGTAGCGGGATATCCATTCTTTTATTTGTCTTCCATTTTAGGAACAGGGATTGTTACTGTACTGCTTTTCTTTTTAATGATAAAGGCATTTCCTGGAGTGTTCCCCAATCGAGTAGATACATGGATGAATCGTATAGAAAATTTCAGAACAGGGGAAAGTTCCGATGGCAATTATCAAGTTGCACGTGCTAAAGCGGCTATTGTTACAGGTAAGGTGTTTGGTTTGGGTGCAGGCAAGAGTAGAATGAAAAACTTTTTACCACAGAGTTCTTCAGATTTTATCTACGCGATCATCGTAGAAGAATTTGGTCTTGTGGGAGGCGTTGGATTGATTTTGTTGTATCTACTGCTTTTATACCGAATTTTAGTGATTTCGTATAAAACGGTTTCATTATTTGGAAAATTAACAGTCATTGGGTTGGGTATACCAATTATATTCCAAGCTTTTATCAATATTGGTGTTGCTTTACAGTTACTTCCCGTAACGGGCCAAAATTTACCCATGATAAGTAGTGGTGGAACATCTGCTTGGATGACGTGTATAGCCATGGGAATCATACTGAGTGTCAGTACACAAATAGAAGTCCCAGAGACTGAAATAGTCGATGAACAAAACCCTTTAAATGTACTCAGTGAAACCGTTTAAACTTATCATATCTGGAGGGGGTACCGGTGGGCATATCTATCCTGCTTTGGCCATAGCAACCGCGATAAAAGAACACTTTGTCGATGCTGAAATTCTCTTTGTGGGTGCAAAAGGAAAAATGGAAATGGAAAAAGTACCTAAAGCAGGTTATCGCATAAAGGGATTTTGGATTTCTGGATTTCAGCGTTCATTTTCCATCAGTAATTTGTTATTTCCTTTAAAATTGATTGTAAGCCTTTTACAGGCATATATAGAATTTAAAAAATTTAAACCTACTGTTGTTGTGGGCACAGGTGGTTTTGCCAGTGGCCCAATATTGCAAGTAGCGCAATGGTTTGGAGTCCCTACTTTGGTACAAGAGCAAAATTCTTTCCCAGGGATTACCAACAGAATTTTGAGTAAAAAAGTAGATCGGGTGTGTGTTGCCTACAATGGGATGGAGCGTTTTTTCCCAAAAACTAAAATTCGTTTAACGGGAAATCCAGTGCGTTCCTCTCTTACTAAAATCACATCCAATGGAACAGCAAAGACTTTTTTTGGCCTAGATCCAGATAAGAAAACACTGGCTGTGATAGGGGGTAGTTTAGGCGCAAAAAAAATTAATGAATTGATACAATCCAAACTTGCCTTCTTAAAGGGCATGGGTCTTCAAATCTTATGGCAATGTGGTTCATTGTATTATGATAGCTATTCTAATTATAGCGAAGAGGGTGTCGTAATTCGTCCTTTCATTTATGAAATGGATCAATTTTATGCTGCGTCCGATTTTATCATTTCTAGAGCAGGTGCGGGGAGTATTTCTGAACTGTGCTGTGTGGGGAAACCCTTGCTACTTATTCCTTCACCAAATGTAACCGCAAACCATCAATTGCGAAATGCAGAAGCATTAGCTGAAAATAATGCCGCGCTACTTATAGAAGAACACCAGCTTGAAGAACAATTTGAACATCAATTTTCATCATTAGTAAACGATGAAAAACAACAACAAACGCTAAAGTCAAATATCAAAAAGCTGGCGAAACCTGATGCAACTGAAGCTATTTTGAACCAAATAAAAGAGTTGTTATGAATCGGTCAAGTCAAAATAGCTACTATTTTATAGGTGTTGGAGGCGTAGGCATGTCCGCTCTAGCTAGGCTCTGCAAAGCAAAGGGACATATTGTTTATGGATATGATCGCACTGCCACCCCCTTGACTTACCAATTGGAACAGGAAGGGATAACAGTTGGTTATGACGCTTCTTTAGATGCGTTAACAACGCCTTTAATGTCTAAAGAAATTCAGGTTGTCTACACAGCAGCTATCTCTTCAAGTCATCCTCAACTTGCTTTTTACCTTAAACAGGGAAATAGGGTTGTAAAACGTGCACAGTTCCTTGCCGAAATATGTGGTGAAGAGTATGTAATGGCTGTTGCTGGTACGCATGGCAAGACAACTACCTCTTCTATACTTGCTCATATTTTATTAAAAACCCAACAGTCTTTTACTGCAATTTTAGGAGGTTTTTTGAATGAAGGTCAAAATAATTTAATTCAAAAAGGCAATGATATTTTTGTGGTGGAAGCAGATGAATACGATCGCTCCTTTCTGCATTTATATCCCTCCATAGCTTGTATTACATCTATGGAAGCAGATCATTTGGACATTTACAAAACTGAGGAGGAATTTAAAGAAGCCTTCGTTCAGTTTTCGAACCAAGTAAAAAAGGAACTGGTAGTTGCTTATGGTGTCCCTCTTTCTGGATGGACGTATGGAGTAGATGTCAATGCAGATTATAAAGCCTTTAATCTTTGCATAACACCAACAGGGTACTCTTTTGATCTCAAAACTCCTAGTGGAGTTTTTGAGAAGGTAAGAATCAATCTTTTAGGTAAACACAATGTCGAAAATGCCCTTGGTGCAATAGCAATGGCAGATCTAGCTGGATTAGAACTGGAGTCTGTTTTATCCGCTTTATCCAGTTTCAAAGGAGTTTATAGAAGAATGAATGTTTATGAATGGGAGCAAGCCATTGTACTGGATGACTATGCACACCACCCTACAGAAATAAGAAGTGTTTATCAAACCCTAAAAAGTATTTACCCTAATCAGAAAAATTGTGTGGTTTTCCAGCCTCATTTATTTTCAAGGACACGGGATTTTATGGAAGAGTTTGCCACTGTCCTCGGTTTGTTTGATGAGGTAATCTTGCTCGATATATATCCCGCTAGAGAAGAGCCTATTGAAGGGATTGATTCTAATACCTTGCTAAAAAAAATAAAAAATAAACAGAAAAAAATCATTCAAAAGCAAGAAATAAAAACCACACTTCAACACAGTGATGCCGGAGTATTTGCTCTTTTAGGCGCAGGTGACATTGGAGAAGAAATTCAACGTTTAAAAACAGAATTTACACAGAATGAAACAGTATAGATCCCTCTTTTTTTTGGTTTCAATTGCAGTACTTTTTATTGTGTGTGTAGGATTTTCACATTATCGAAATCAGAATAAAAATATTGAAACAATAGCGATACAATTTACCCGCCCAGCTAAACTTTTGGATGAGCTCACGGTTAATAAATTGTTAACACAAAACTGGGGCTCTAAGTATAGCCTGCCCAAAGATAGTTTAGATTTGAATATGCTTGAAAACCAAATAAACAGTACCCCTGAGATAGAAAACGCCGAGCTTTTTTTGGCCCCAGAAGGTACCTTATCACTTCAGGTTACAGAGCGTACTCCGCTTTTTAAATATGGTTCAAATTCTTCCCTATTTTCAGATGCAAGTGGCGCCTTATTTCACTACAAGCAAAACGATTCGATTCCTTATCCTCTTTTTCATACCAGCTCTGCTACATT
>VMCW01000166.1 GCA_008081175.1 Flavobacteriaceae bacterium | reverse complement strand
TTTTGTTTTATTCTTTTAAAGTCTTGAAAGGCAACTGTTTTTTCATCTCCTTCTATCCAGCAAGCTTTGTGAAAATTCAGGTTTTCAAAGGAGCACTGAGCACTGTATTCGTGTAATAATCGGTACTGGATTACTTCAAATTGGAGCGCCCCTACAGTTCCAATAACCCTACGACCGTTGAGGTTTAAGGTGAAGAGTTGCGCTACTCCTTCGTCCATCAACTGGTCAATTCCTTTAGCAAGTTGCTTGGCTTTCATAGGATCGTTGTTGTTGATGTATCGAAAATGCTCTGGAGAAAAGCTCGGGATACCTTTAAAATGGAGCTGTTCTCCACTTGTTAGCGTGTCACCAATTTTAAAATTACCTGTATCGTGCAGTCCTACAATATCCCCTGGGTAGGAGATGTCTACGATCTCTTTTTTTTCTGCAAAAAAAGCATTTGGGGAAGAAAATTTTAATTTTTTATTGTGTTGAACATGAACGTAGGGAGTATTGCGTTCAAAAGTCCCAGAAACAATTTTCACAAAGGCCAATCGATCTCTATGGTTGGGATCCATATTAGCATGAATCTTAAAGACAAATCCGCTAAAATTTTTTTCATCAGGCTGAACAATTCGTTCTTCTGAAGCTTTAGGCAGAGGTTCTGGAGCAATATCTATAAAACAATTTAATAGCTCTTCAACTCCAAAATTATTTAGTGCAGATCCAAAAAGAACGGGTTGTAACTTTCCTGCTAAATAAGCGGCACTATCAAAGGGAGGGTATACCCCTTCTATCAGTTCCAATTCTTCTTTTAAAACATTTAGTCGGTGGGAACCGATTGCTTTTTCAAGTTCAGGATCCTCTAAAGAATTAAACGCTACTTTTTTTCCAATAGTTTGTTTTTGTTCATCCTGAAAAAGTTGAATATTGCGCTCCCAGAGATTGTATATTCCTTTAAAATCATACCCCATGCCAATAGGTAGTGATAGGGGGGTGACACTCAATCCTAGTTTTTGTTCAACTTCGTCTAAAAGATCAAAAGCATCTTTTCCTTCACGGTCTAGTTTGTTGATGAATACAATCATTGGGATATTTCGCATTCGACATACTTCAACCAGTTTTTCTGTTTGTTCCTCCACCCCTTTGGCAACATCTATAACAACGATGACGCTATCCACAGCAGTAAGTGTTCGAAAAGTATCTTCAGCAAAATCTTTATGTCCAGGAGTGTCTAAGATGTTTATTTTTTTGTCCTTGTAATGAAAGGCGAGAACAGAGGTGGCCACAGAAATACCTCGTTGCCTCTCAATTTCCATAAAATCACTGGTAGCCCCTTTTTTGATTTTATTCGACTTCACGGCACCAGCCTCTTGTATAGCTCCTCCAAAGAGGAGTAATTTCTCGGTAAGTGTGGTTTTTCCTGCATCAGGATGCGAGATTATCCCAAAGGTTCTCCGTTTTTTGATTTCCTCCTTAAACCCCATAATTGAACTTTCGACAAAAGTATTACAAATAATTTCCTAAGCGAAAGGAACTAGAACAGGTTTTTGATAAAAATATGGTACTTTTGAATTGCATGAAAGAGGAAAAAGTAGTTCTAGTCGATCAATTCGACAACCCCATTGGTACAATGCCAAAAATGGAAGCCCATGAAAAAGCAGTTTTACACCGTGCTTTCTCTGTCTTTATTCTAAACAAAAAGGGTGAATTGATGCTTCAAAAAAGAGCCTTGCACAAATACCATTCTCCTGGCTTGTGGACGAACACCTGTTGTAGTCATCAACGTGAGGGAGAAGATACTCTCGATGCGGGCCAACGAAGGCTGAAAGAAGAAATGGGTTTTTCCGTTCCTCTTCAAGCTTTATTTCATTTTATTTACAAAGCCCCTTTTGATAACGGATTGACCGAGCATGAGTTGGATCACGTGCTATTGGGTACTTTTGATCAAAGCCCTGTATTGAATTCAGAAGAGGTGGCCGATTGGAAATG
The DNA here is from genome assembly GCA_008081175.1 of Flavobacteriaceae bacterium. Classification (GTDB taxonomy): domain Bacteria; phylum Bacteroidota; class Bacteroidia; order Flavobacteriales; family Flavobacteriaceae; genus MS024-2A. The sequence goes on along the minus strand of VMCW01000166.1, from coordinate 4,410 downwards.
GATGAGTTTAGAGGCTATTGCTGAGGACATCAAACAGAATCCTCAAGCCTATACTGCTTGGTTTAAGATTATTTTTAACCGATTTTATGCCCATATAATAGCTACAACATGAAGGTTACCGTCAGTAGAAAAGCACACTTTAATGCCGCACATCGATTGTATCGAAAAGACTGGACAGATGAAAAAAATCAAGAAATCTTCGGAAAGTGTTCAAATCCACATTACCACGGCCATAATTATGAATTGATTGTGCATGTAACCGGTGCAATAGATCCTGAAACGGGATATGTAATTGACATGAAAGTCTTAAAGGACCTTATAAAAGTAGAGGTAGAAGACCGAATGGATCATAAAAATCTTAACGAAGAAGTGCCGGAGTTTTTTGATCGTATACCGACGGCAGAAAATATAGTTGTTGTTATTCACCAGTTGTTACGACCTCATTTAGATTCGAATCATCATCTAAAGGTGACCCTTTTTGAAACTCCTAGGAACTACGTGAGCTATTCGGATTAAAAATAAATTCTCTTTTTTGTATTCAAATAAAAATTTGAGTATATTCATTATAAAAAAAATTTTATGCCTAGTGTCAAACTTCTGAAAAAGGAAATCAACAATGATATCGGATTTCTTATCGAGGAAATTTATCTTTGGGAGCTTTCTCATCCAGAGGGAGATCTGAACAAAAGTGAAAAATTAATTGATGAGGCCATTCAAGTATTTGACGACTTGATGGTAAAAATAAATGCTGTAAAAGGTGAGGATAAAAAGAAGCAATTTAAAGCTATCGAATCCGAGCGAAAAAAATTGCTTACTTCTTTACTAAAAAAATCCGCAGCTCTTTAATTTTTTCTTTCGTTTGCTCTTCTTTTTTCTAAGTAGTTTAAAAACTCTTTTCCGTATTTTGAATTACTCACTTGTGGAGTCATTCGAACTGCAATGGAGTCCAGTAAAGATAAATTAGCGTCAAAAACCTGTGTCAGCGCTAAGTAAGGTGCAATATTTTGATCAGTATTTTGAGCAGCAAAGTTAATGGTGTAGAGATACCTTCTTTTCAGCAGGTTATCAATTTTTTGTTGCAAGCTGTCTCCTTTTTGAATGTTTCCTTTTGCTTGAGCCAAATACATTTCTTTTACTAATTGTAGATTTTGATCATTAAATTTTCTGCTAAAAGACTGGTATTCTTGAAGTAACTCTTGATTTTTTGATCCTGTAATTTTCGCACTACTCTCAAAAGTTTTTAAAAGTGTGTTAATTTCAATCGTTCCTTTTTCACCAAAAAATAAGATGCGATCATTTAGACTGTCACCATCCTCTTTGTCTAAGTAAAGATAAAATACTTCGGCTGTTTCTATGGGAGTTTGAAATTCAAAGGAGGGCATTCCTGAGACTAAAGTAGAATCTACGTTGACCAAAACAGTGTCCTTAATCTTTTGTAAATAAAGGGTTCCTTTTCTCAGTCCTTCCACTGTTCCTTTTACTGTCATGAAGTTACCTTCCTTGTTTTTAGCATTGTTAGTACAGGACAAGAACACTAAACTCATCATGAGAAAGGATAGAGTAAATCGATATCGTATCATTATTAAATATTTAACCAGTACGTGAATTTGAGGTTAAAACTACGATATCTTGGTGAGAAATTGTCTGTACTGATGTAATTATCGTTATAGACCAAAAATAAATCGGAAAGCGGAGCAAAACGCCATTGAAGTCTCGAGTTTACACCTAGGTTTTCTCCTTGAGTATTGTATTGAACAAAAGTGGTCCAGGTCAGTGTTTTTGTAAAAGTGAAATCAATCTTGGGGCTTACCAGCCAAATGTTTTTAGAAGCATAGGGCTTTGGAAGTTTTATCGCATTAAAATTGACGATCATACTTGCATTGACAATGGGTTGTTTTCTCCAATTAATTTCATTTTCCAAAGTAAATTTTGTTCCGTTATAAAAGGAACCATAGGAAATTTTTGAATCAAAATTGAATCTTTTTCTCTGATCAGAGCGATAGGAGAGTTCAAGGTCAGAGAACAAATAGCTTGAGTCTGATGGCAGTGATACACCGTTTTCACTTCGGGTTGGGTCAAAACCTGTTGTAAGGTATTCGTATCTGTTGGTGAACTGAAGAGCTAGGTTGGTATTGTTGAGATAGTTTTTTCTGATAGAAGAAATAAACCATCTGTCTGTCAATTTGTAATCGATAGCTGGATTGAAGACTAAAAAGCTTCGCTGGGTAAAATTGTAGCTATTTACATTTGGATTTTTTGGATAAATACGAAAAGTGTACTCGGGGCCTAATTTTAAAAAGCCTGTTCTTCTAAAAAAACCCAAATCAGATCGAAAATCTTCTCCACCATGAATGAACTCCATAGAGGCTCTGTGGCGCAAGGTGTTGCGTTCTAAACGCATACCTACAATTTGATCGTCCTCATTCAATCCTTCGGTAAAAGATTTATGGAAAAAAGCACGCCCTATCCATTTACTATCTGGTGAGGCAAGATTATATTCGATGCCAGTAACACTATTTTTGCGCTCTTGGTTATCAATGAAATCGTACTCTTCTGTAGTTCTTCGGTCAATAAAGAAAAAACTGATGTTGGAACGATCGAATACTTTTTGTCGAAGGGTAAACACGGTATTCAGGTTCGAAGGAATTTCGTTTTTCACATCAGCATCTGTGAGTACATTGAGAAATCCGAGACGTAAATTAGAGTTTAATTTTCCACTGAGACGTGCACCAGCAATTATTTTGTTTTCAATGGTGTTTCCGTCCAAATCTGTTGCTACACCTATTCTTCTTGAGAAAAAGGGAATCACATCTCTATTTGCACCAAAATCCTTGAAAAGGTCATCATTCTGAGTAAAAAATTGACGTTTTTCGGGTAGGGAGATAGCAAATCGTGTTAGGTTTACCACCTGATCGTCAACTTCTACTTGAGAAAAATCAGGATTGAAGGTCAGGTCGAGGTTTAATGCGTTTCCAATTGGAATCTTTGCATCTCCACCAATGGAACTATTTTGTGAACTTATTCCTTCTACAAAGTTTTCTTGAGAAGCTCCACTGACATATGGAATCAAAGAAATGGGCGTTCTTGCTTTTTTAAGAGGGGTTTCAAAAACCATTTTACCCATAAACCCTAGGTTTCCTATCGTTTGATTTTGTGGCGTTCTAATCCAAATGCTGTGTTCGTTTCCCTGGGTGTTTCTTCTGTATATGTTAAAGCGCCAGGAAGTTTGTGTATTGTCGTAAAAAAAGGCAGCAAATGGAATCTTAATTTCTGCCGTATAAGTCCTATCGGTTACGGTAGTTTCGACATTCCATTTGGTGTCCCAAGCGTAATTTCGATCGGATCTGTAATTTTGATTACCACCAGAAATAAGCCCATCAGCTTTTAAACCCAGCGGATTGGTTGCGAAAGAAAAGGCATTGGTTCCATCGCTAAATGTATCAAAAAGCAGGGTTATATAATCACTTCCAAAGGTGCTAAAGTCTCGCTTTAAGTTAGGTGTTGTAAAGTTAGTGCCGTTGATGTCAGATTCAATCAGTATATATAGGTTTTGTTCGTCTCTGACAATTTTAAAACGTGTTTGTTTTTGTGCTTGAATACTGTCTGAGGGCCTCCACATCCAAAAATCAGATTGCCACTGGCTTTTAGTCCATGCCATTTCATCTCCAACACCATCAATTTTGATGCTTTCTTGGGTAGAAACAACAAGAAATTCTTTCTCTTTTTCTTGACCAATTATAATGAAAGAACACAGAGTAGCAACAAACAGTAGTGCCTTTTTGTAAATGTTTTTTAGCAATTTGTTTTTTTGATGTTCAAAAATAGTAATCTTTACTAAGACTGTTTTTTTTAAATAAGGTTTAATTTTACTTCAAAACGAAGAACTGTATTTTCTATGTATTTTTTAATCACTATTTGCGTATTCAATTTTTTAAACACTTCGGTTGATTGGGGTGCTACTGGTCATAGGGTAGTTGGAGAAGTAGCTTCACAACACATCTCTAAAAAAACCTCTAGAGCAATTCATAAATTACTTGATGGAGCTTCACTGGCCTATGTGTCAAACTATGCAGACGATATTAAGTCAGATGATCGCTACAAGTCATACAGCCCTTGGCATTACGCCAATTTAAATCTTGAAGAATCTTACGAGGCAAGTGAGAAGAACCCTGAAGGAGATATTGTTCAGGCAATTGAAAAATGCATTCTTGTTTTAAAAAATAAAAATGCAAGTAAAGAGAACAGGCAATTTCATTTGAAGTTATTGGTTCATCTCATAGGAGATTTACACCAGCCATTGCACTTGGGAAAAAGGGAAGACAAAGGGGGAAATGCTGTCTCTATTAAATGGTTTGGAGGGCGTTCAAATCTACATCGTTTATGGGATAGTAATATGATAGACAGTAGTCA